>CAYMQD010000252.1:0-2553 GCA_964392475.1 uncultured Alphaproteobacteria bacterium | reverse complement strand
GAATTTAAAGAAATTTTTAAAAACATCCTTATCGCTTTAGCTGTAAGCTTTGTTGCGTTAAGCCTTGGTGCTGCATTTGGAATACTTTCTGGACGAAGCAATGGAGCATTAATGGGTATGCTTTCTGCAGGCATTATAGCCATAATCACAAGCATATTTGGAGGAACGAGAGTTCAATGTTCAGGCCCTACAGGACCTATGACAGCCGCGATAGCACCAATAATTCAAGCCGCTGGAGTTGGAATTATAACTGCATGGGGATATGAGAGTGTAAATATTATTAACCCAGATCACTTTGTTAATATTGTTATAATAATTTCTTCCGTTCTCATTATTATTTGTGGTTTACTTAGGTTAGGTTCATTAATCCATTATATTCCAAAGCAAGTTATTTCAGGATTCATGAATGGAATTGCTATAATAATATTATTGAGTCAGTTAAAAGAACTTACGGACTATTTTCATGAACCTGGATATTTTAGCCAAGGAGTAACAAGCAATTTTATCGCATTATTAACCTTATTAGTAATTTTTTCTAGTCCCATAATTTTTAATTTACTTTCTAAGAATTTAAAGAGTTTTTTCCCTCCTACGCTAGTTGCTATACTTTTAATTAGCTTAGTTTCAAATATTTTTTCTCTGGAAGTTTCTAATATAAGTATTCCTTATAATTTGATTGCTGTAGACTCGATAAAAGAGATAATTTTAAATCAAACACCTACTATTTGGTCTACTGAAATAATTTTGTTGGCCTTACCATTTTCTTTGCAAATTACAATGCTATGTTATCTAGACACTTTACTTACTTCGCTAATTATTGATCGTATGACTAATGAAAAGACTAAACGAAATAAAGAATTAATTGCCCAAGGTATAGCGAATGGTTTTATAGGTTTTATTGGAGGAATTCCTGGGGCGCAGGCTACTATACGTTCAGTTTTAATGGTCAAAGAAGGCGCTACTTTAAGATTTACCGGCATACTAGTGGGTGTGTTTGTTATTTTAGAAATTATACTGTTTAGTAAGTGGATGTCTTATATACCTGAAGCAGTTTTTTCAGGAGTTTTAATCAAGGTTGCTTATGATATATTTGATTGGGTTCCTGTAAAAGAATGGGTTCAAAAAATAATTAAAACTAATATTAAAAGTGCAATTACTAATACAGACATGTTTTTTATTATTGGAACAACTATTTTAACTGTTCTTATTGACTTAAATGTTGCTGTAATAAGTTTTACAATTTTATTTTATATTTTTAGAAAGTTTAATTTAATACAAATTTCGGAGTTTTAAATTATTAAGCGTAATGATTACAAATATTTTATCTATTATTTATAAGATTCTGTATATTAAAATAGACTAGGATTTATAATGGTATTCTTATGGGCAAGATAATTTTTATAATAGTATTATTTTTTACTACTAAACTTTTTTGTGAAGAATATAGTTGGGATCAAACTTTTATTATTGAGAATTTGGGTGAAATTACAATTACTGATAGTAGTATATTTACTATTTTTTCATTGAAAGGACATTGGACAGATAATTTTGGAAACTTTGGAAAAGTCAGATGTTATGGGAGTAGAACAGTTAAAGATAAAAATTTGCAAAATTTAGATTCTTTATGTGAAAGGGAAGCAAAGAAAGGATTTTTTGTTTGGACTAAAGGCTTTAGAAATGAAAGTGAATTACAAGCTGGTGTGGGTGATACTATAATAATAGATGCAACAGGAAAATGGAAAGCTCTAGTAGGAACCCGCTGCAAATATGCTGCCTCACTATTTAGAGACTCTGTTCGAGTAAAAGCTGTATGTAATATTTCTAAAAATTTGTATAATATTTTAAGCGAGGATTAGAGTCTTCTGGACATATACAATATTACTAAGGATATAATATGTTTATAAGGGTTAGTATAATGAAATTTCCAGATAAGACTAAGGCTAAATTATATATATCCATCTGGAAAACAGACATAATACCATCGTTAGAAGCAGATCCTAATTGCAAATCTGTAGACTTATTAGATATAGGAGAAGCTAAGGTTATGGGTATAGCAACTTATAATAATGAAGCGGAATTTAAAGAAACAAACAAATGGCTTTTACCGAAAGTAACGGAATATATAAAATCTTTGGGGGGTGTAATAGAATCTATTCCAGGGGAAATTTTGGCAAGCTGGAGAAAATAAATTGTAAAATATGTTTCTAGTAATTTTCTAAATGACCTATTTTAAGTTTGTATAAATACCACTAATGGCAATTATTATAGAAGCAATTCTTGCAATGGTTTGAATTTCTTGCGTGGTAACATTTTTTTCTCTTAATATTTTTTCGTGTGCATTAATACACTTCTCACAACCTTTGACAACTCCTACAGCTAAGCAAAACATTTCAAAGTCAATTTTATCTATGGTATAATTATTTAAGGCTGTCATTCTTAAATTTGCAGGTAAAGTAGAATAGTCAAAATTCGTAGATAAATGTACAAATTTGTAGTACGTAGTATTCATACACATAATTGCATAGGCTGAATAAATAGCTTGTATATATTCAT
>CAYMQD010000251.1:0-4009 GCA_964392475.1 uncultured Alphaproteobacteria bacterium | reverse complement strand
ATTTGTTTTGTCAAAAATATGTCATACAAATAAGCAAAATTTATATAAATAAGGATTTATTATGTTTATAATGAAAAAAAATTTAGGCGAAACGTGCAGATCATGTGCTATAATTAGAACCTTTATCATATTAGTAATATGCGTAGTAGTTTTTGGAATATTGTTTTCTGACAAACTACATCATTTATCCTTTGTAACTCCTTGGTCCGTGGCTTATTTGATATTAATATTTGGGACAATTAGTTTTATTATTAAGCTGCTAATATATAAGCTGAAAAAAAACAAATTACCTATCTCTAACAAGTCTGACAAAATTAGGGATTGACCCAGGAAACCTTCCAAAAGTGTGTCCTGAGAAAAAATTTACTGTCCAATAGTAGTTTTCGTTCCATTCGTTTTTCTGCCCTGTCCAAAAGGGCTCAGCAGGAGTATTAGGAAAAATATTTTTATCTATCTTAGAAGCTCTACATTCCATACAAACAAGGTTTTCTAGCTCTTTCCTAGTAGGTAATCTCCAATTTCCTCCAAGCTGTTCATTAGCTTGAACAACCACGCTTTCAATTTGTTTCATTGGTATTTTTATCGCTTTTCCCATGCATTCTTTTCCCGACCATTGCTGCCCTACCGAACATCTTAACCACTCTACACCTAATACTAAATCAACAACTATATGATCTCGCTTATAAAATTTGTCATTTGCTAATAAAGAATTAAGCGTACATAATAAAATTATGTAATGAATGACGGTAGAATATATTATAAATTTAATAAATTTTAACAAAATTTTTAAGCTATATATTTGTTTTGGTCTCTTTCTTGCAAAATATATACCTTAACAACAAGTAATTCAAAGGTAACCTTAAAATGGATATAGCTTCTTTAATAGGTATAATAGGTACGCTAGGAATGATTGCCGGCGCGATGACAGCTGCAGGTGGGATAGCTATGTATGTTGACGTCCCTTCTATACTTATAGTTTTTGGTGGAACTTTCTTTGCGGTAATGTATAGATCCCCTCTACCACTTTTCTTAGGTCATTTTGGATGTATGGCAAAAGTTTTTATGCCTGGATTAAAAAAACAAGAAGAACTTATAGAAAGAATAACAGAACTTGCTTCTATAGCAAGAAAAGATGGCATGATGGCTCTAGAAGGACAAGAAGTGCCAGATAAATTTTTTGAAAAGGGCCTTCAAATGCTTGTTGACGGAGCTGATGAAAGCAAATTATCTCAACAATTAACTAAAGAGCTTGGTGCGATGAAAACTAGACACCAGGATATGACTGGTGTTTTTTCAGCTTGGGTTGATATAGCTCCAGCAATGGGAATGATAGGAACATTGGTAGGGTTAGTAGCTATGTTAGGAAATATGGCTGATCCTAAAGCAATCGGTCCTGCTATGGCTGTAGCTCTTTTAACAACATTATATGGAGCAATGGTAGCAAATACTATTTTTATGCCAATGGTTATGGCATTAGAGCAAAATAGTGCAAAAGAAGTAGTCTATAGAGAAATGGTAATTACAGGTTTAAGAAATATAGCTCGAGGTGAAAGCCCTAGAAATATTCAAGACCAACTTTTAGCTAACTTAGCACCTAAAGTTCAGCAAAAACTTGAAGCTGAAGCTAACTAACTATTTATAAGGCAAAAAAATGGCAGCAGCAACAGCAACAGATGCAACAAATGCAGAAGAAAATGAAGAAGTAGAAGAAGAAGAATGTCCTAAATGTAAAAAAGGTGCTCCTGCATGGATGTCAACTTTTGCAGATATGGCAACACTATTAATGGCATTTTTTGTTCTAATTTTATCATTTGCAGAGTTTAACGTACCTAAATTTAAACAAATTAGCGGAAGTTTAAAAAATGCTTTTGGTGTACAACGTAAAATTCCAGTTGTAGAGCAACCTAAAGGAACCACTATTTTAAGTCTAAATTTTAGCCCTTCCCCTTCTCCCTCTGTTTCCGAAACAATAAAACAGCAAACTACAGAAACTGAACAGCCTATTTTAGAAACCCAAAATAAAACTAAAGATGCCGATTTTGAAAAATCAGAAAATGCTCAAGAATTAGCAGCAGATCTTCAACAAGCAATAGCGCGAGGCGATATTGATATTCAAGTTTTAGGAAGTAAGGTAGTACTGAATTTTACTCCATCCGAATCAGAAGAAAAAAACTTACCACAGCTTTTACAACAAACCTTAAATAGCATAGAAGAAGCTAAAACAGGAGCCAAGTCAGAAACTGAAGTTTTATTTGGAGGTTTAGAGCAAGAATTATCAAAATTAGCTAAAGCTGCGGAAGAAGCATTAGGAAAAAATGAACAATCACAACAAAACCAACAACAAGCACAAGAAGCTGAGGAAAAAGCTCGTGTTACTCAAGAAGAATTAAAGGTAGCTCTAAGACAAGAAATAGGACAAGGTTTAGTTTCTGTGGAAACTCGAGAAAATAAAGTTATCGTAACGGTTGGAGCAGGTGGAGCATTTCCATCTGGTACTGCGCAATTAACAAATGAAGCTAAAAAGATTATTTCAAATATTGCTAAAGTAGATGAATCAGGTAATAGTTCTATCACTGTTACAGGCCATACTGATAATGTTCCTTTGATATTTGGCTCTCAATATAGAGATAATTGGGATCTTGCAGCAGCTAGAGCAGCATCAGTAGTTCAAAATCTAGCTGACTCAGGTCAAGTAACACCCAATAGATTAGTAGCTATAAGTAAGGGAGAAACCATGCCTTTAGCTCCAAATACTGATTCTACAGGAAGAGAGAAAAATAGGAGAATAGAAATAGAAATAGATTATGGTAATGAAAATAAATGACCAACATTACATACAACGCGGCTAGGGTTAATAAGTCTATTCCAAAATTAACTTCTCTTAAAACTAAAAATAACTCTATTAAAAAAGAATACAATACAGCTAGAGTAAATCACAAAGATATTAAAAGCGTTGAAAATATAAATGTTGCGCAGAATAGTAAAAAATCAAATAAGTCATTTTTTGATTGGATTAAAGGAGCTATAAATCCGTTAAATCACCTTCCAATAGTAGGTACAGTCATGGGATTTATAAAACAGGATCAAAAAGACAGTACTAGTATGGGTCAATCTCTAGTTGGAGGTTTAATTTATGGCGGTCCATTTGGAATGCTAACTGGCATAGGAGGATGGATAGCTAAAAATATTCTTTTTAATAAAAAGGTTGAAGAAAATGTGAGCATTAAAAATCAAGAAATTGAAGATAACTCAAACATAAAAAATGAAAATATAGAAGAGATATCTAATAATATTCTATTGAATAAAAAACTAGAAGAAAATGTTAGCATTAAAAATCAAAAAATTAAAGATAACTCAAACATAAAAAATGAAAATATAGAAGAGATATCTAATAATATACAATTAAAAGAAAAAAATACTGTAAAAGATACAAATACAAGTGATTCTTTAAATATAAATAATATACAAAACTTTGAGAAAATAGCTCAAAATAAAAATATAATAAATAAACCAAGTTTAAATTTTAATACTAAAAGTTTTAAAAAAGAGACTTCAATAACTAGTCATTCTTACGATATTGATAGTAGTATTCCATCTTATAGGTCAAAAGCTTCTATGGAATATCTCTCAGTTAACGATAAAAAAACTAAACAAACTAAAGTAAACATTAAAGCGTAATTTATAATTATAGTTATTTAATGACTTATAGAAAAAAATTTCATTAATTTTATTGTATTTTTTATCATTATATGTATCTATTCTTATTAAGAACATGTGTACTTTAGTTATCTCAAGAAATTTAAATAGCCCCTGGCCTGTAATGATTGCTTCTAATAGGGATGAGAATATATCAAGAAGATTCCTACCTCCTGGGAAACATTGGGTCAATAACCCAAATATATTTGCTGGGTATGATAAAAAAGAAGGAGGATCTTGGCTAGGAATAAATAACGAAAGTTTACTAATTGCCTTATTAAATAGACCTAATCAACAATTAGAAAAAGACTTT
>CAYMQD010000250.1:0-5528 GCA_964392475.1 uncultured Alphaproteobacteria bacterium | reverse complement strand
TTCAATGGAAACTATAGTTGTTTACGAAATGGATGATGGAACACTTGTTCACATGGATCGTAACGCCTATGAAGCAGAAGGAGATATTCTGGAAAACAGAGTAAAACCACATACTTCATTCAGAGGCGATATAGAAAGTGGTATAGTTAAAATGATGACTATAGGAATGGGTAAAATAAATGGAGCAAGTATGCTCCACGGAAGTTACCCTATGGCTGAATTTGGTAAATATTTGCCCCGGGTTGCAAAAAAGCTTTTGCCTAACATTAATTTTTTATTTGGTGTAGGCTTAGTTGAAGATGCTTATGACGACACTGCAATAATTGAGTGTATTCCGAGTGATATTTTGTTTGATAGAGAAAAAGATCTGCAAAAGAAGGCGAAGTTGTTTATGGGCAAACTATATATAGATAATATTGATGTGTTAGTTATAGATGAAATAGGCAAAGAGATCAGTGGTGCAGGTTGTGATCCTAACGTTACTGGGAGGAACATGAGAGGGGTAAGTGGGTTTGACAAGCCATTGGTAAATAAAATAGTTCTTTTAGACCTTACTGATGCCACTCACGGAAATGCAACAGGCTTTAGTTCTGCAGATGTGATTACACAAAAACTTCTAAATAAAGTAGATTTCTCTGTAACCTATGCGAATGTAATAGCAAGTACATATTTAGAAGGAGGTAAGATTCCTATTCCTATGAAAACATCAGAAGATGCCTTACGGTTGGCTATTAAAACTTTGAATGGAATTGATCCTATGGATGCTAGGATAGTGCGTATAAAAAACACCCTAGAGTTGTCGGAAATAAGCATTTCTAATTCATTATTATCTGAAGCCAGGGATAATGATCTAATAGAAGTAATAGGAGAACCAAAAAAAATAGAATTTAATGATGCTGCTTAGTTTAGTTAAGTTTCTTTGAAATAGCTTTGAATATAAAATTAAATTTTTTCAAACATATTGATATTATTACTTCGACTTCTGTATAAGTAAGCTTTATTACCAAATAAGGCTAAAAATGAGATTGTTTTACTGCTAGGTCTAATCTAATATGTTTTTAATTTTATAAAAATAACTATTAATTCATTAATATTATTGTGAATTTTAAAAATATATAGCTCCTTACTATATTGCTACACTTAATGGCTTTTGTTATTTTTAATAAAACATTAAGGGTCTATTTAATAGAAAGATGATTAACCGGATGAATATTAAGAATCCATACCCAAAAAAAGAAGGTTTATATGATCCGAAAAATGAACATGACTCATGTGGTATCGGTTTTGTAGCCAATATTAAGGGAATAAAAAGTAGAAATATTGTAGAAGATGGTATTAGTATACTAAGTAATTTGACTCATAGAGGTGCAGTTGGTGCTGATCCTGACATGGGTGACGGAGCAGGTATTCTTATACAAATACCTCACAAGTTATTTAAAGAAGAACACAAAAAAACTAGTATTGAATTTCCTGATATAGGTAGATATGGCGTAGGGATGTTTTTCTTTCCTAACAATAAAAAAAATATAGACATGTACCAAAATGATATAGAAAAGATACTTAAAAATCTTCAGTTAAAAATATTCTGGTGGCGCGAAGTTCCTATAAATAAAGATATTTTATCACAAAGAATGCAAGAACTGTCTCCTCTTATATACCAAGCATTTATACTTCCTATAAATTCAAAAATTAACCAAGACGAACTAGAGCGCAAATTGTATTTAGCTAGAAAAATACTTTCTAGAACTGATAGCAAGGAACAAACTTATTTTAAAAGTTTAGAAAACTTTTATGTTTGTTCTATGTCTTCAAGAACCTTGTTGTATAAAGGAATGCTTTTGGCAGATACAGTGGATAGGTATTTTTTAGATTTAAAGAACAATCTTACAATATCAGCCATGGCGCTTGTTCATCAGAGGTTTTCTACAAATACTTTTCCTTCATGGGCTTTAGCCCAACCATTTAGAATGATATGCCATAATGGAGAGATAAATACACTTAGAGGTAATATAAATTGGATGGCGGCACGAAAACATGCAATGCATTCAGAGCTACTAGGAGAAGAACTTAAATATATATTCCCAATTATTCAAGAGGGTCAGTCCGACTCTGCTTGTTTAGATAATGCCTTAGAGCTATTAGTGATGGCAGGATATTCATTAGCACATGCGATGATGATTCTTATACCAGAAGCTTGGCAAGGAAATAAATTAATGGGCAATGATAAGAGTGCTTTTTATGAATATTATTCTACTTTAATGGAACCTTGGGATGGGCCTGCCGCAGTCGCTTTTACAGATGGGAGACAGATAGGTGCAACACTAGATCGAAATGGATTACGTCCTGCAAGATACTTTCTTACAGATGATGATAGACTTATTTTGGCTTCGGAAATGGGCGTCTTAAGGATACCTGAAGATAAGATAGTAAAAAAATGGAGACTTCAGCCTGGTCGTATGTTGTTAGCAGACTTTGAGAAAGGTAGAATAATAACTGATGAAGAAATAAAAGAAGACTTAATAAAAGTGAAGGATTATAAAAAAGCTGTTGAAGCAAATAAGGTTAATCTTTCCAACGTATTTAAGGCTAAAGATAAACTAAACACAGAGCAAATATCATATGACAAATCAGACACTTATTTTTATCAGAAAGCCTTTGGTTACACTCAGGAAGATCTGAAATTCTTAATGTCTCCCATGGCAATCAATGCGGCAGAGGCAGTGGGGTCAATGGGTACTGATACTCCAATAGCTGTATTGTCAGATAAAAATAAATTACTTTTCAATTACTTTAAACAAAACTTTGCACAAGTAACAAATCCTGCTATTGACCCGATACGGGAAGAATTAGTCATGAGCCTTAATAGCAGATTAGGTCCTCGAGGAAATCTTTTTGGGTTTGATGAAAATATACCTATGCAGTTGTTTTTAGATCACCCTATTCTTCTTGATAGAGAAATAAAATATATACGCTCTTTGGCTGATATTAATGATGCAAAGCTGAGTAGTGTTACGTTAAAAGCAGTATTTGATTTTAAAAAAGGCTTTGAAGGATTCGAATCTTCATTGGAACGATTACTTAGTGATGCTGAATCTAATGTTTTGTCTGGTCATAATATTTTAATAATATCTGACAAGAAAGTTGATAAAAATACCGCTCCTATTCCTTCCCCTTTAGCCATATCTGCGGTTCATCATCATTTAGTAAAAAAAGGCTTGAGAACTTTGGTGGGTTTAATTTCTGAAACAGGGGAAGCTAGAGAAGTTCATCACTTTTGCGTACTTGCTGGGTATGGTGCAGATGCTATACATCCTTATTTAGCGTTAAGAACTATATTAGAAATGAGTTTTAATGGTAGTGGATTGCCTAATAATTTGGCGATAGATCAATATATAAAGGCAATTTGTAAAGGTATACTTAAAGTAATGTCAAAAATGGGTATTTCTACATACCAATCATATACAGGAGCTCAAATTTTTGATGCTGTAGGGTTATCCACAAATTTTATTAAAAAATATTTTGAAGGTACTCCATCAACTATTGAGGGAATAGGTGCTAAAGAAGTGATTGAGGAGGTTTTATATAGACATAACCTTGCATTTAATAGTAACAATTTAAGCTTTGAAAAACTTGATGAAGGAGGTGAATATGCTTTTCGTTTAAGCGGTGAAGAGCATATGTGGAATCCTAGCACAATAAGTAATTTACAGCATGCGGTCAGACTGAACGACAGTAAAAAATATGATATTTTTTCTAAGCAAGTTAACGAGCAA
The DNA here is from genome assembly GCA_964392475.1 of uncultured Alphaproteobacteria bacterium. GTDB lineage: Bacteria > Pseudomonadota > Alphaproteobacteria > TMED109 > TMED109 > CAYMQD01. The sequence goes on along the minus strand of CAYMQD010000250.1, from coordinate 1,755 downwards.
TCTGAAAAATTGTTAACTCCTCGTGGATTATTTAAAATTAAATATAAGAATAAAAAAGTTCCTATAAGTAGCGTAGAATCTGCTACAGAAATAGTAAAAAGGTTTTCTACAGGCGCTATGTCTTTTGGATCCATAAGTAGAGAAGCACATACTACGCTTGCTGTAGCTATGAATAGAATAGGAGGAAAATCAAATACAGGAGAAGGAGGAGAGGAGACGGATAGATTTAAAAAACTAGACAATGGGGATTCAATGAATTCTTCAATTAAACAAGTAGCGTCTGGTAGATTTGGTGTTACAACGGAATATTTAGTTAATGCTAAGGATATACAAATAAAAATTGCTCAAGGTGCAAAACCAGGAGAGGGAGGGCAATTGCCAGGACATAAAGTAGATAAAACCATTGCAAAAGTAAGACACTCTACACCTGGGGTTGGTCTTATATCACCTCCTCCACATCACGATATCTATTCGATAGAAGATTTGGCACAGCTAATATTTGATTTGAAAAACGTAAACCCTATTGCAAGAATTTCAGTAAAACTAGTATCTGAGGTAGGTGTAGGTACAGTCGCTGCAGGTGTATCTAAGGCGAGAGCTGATCATGTGACTATTGCTGGATTTGATGGAGGAACAGGTGCAAGTCCGTTAACCTCCATTAAGCATGCTGGTTCCCCTTGGGAGATAGGGCTGGCCGAGACACAGCAAACATTGGTTATGAATCGACTGAGGGGTCGTATAGCTGTTCAAGTTGATGGTGGATTGAGAACAGGCAGAGACGTTGTGGTCGGTGCTCTCTTAGGTGCTGATGAATTTGGCTTTGCTACAGCACCACTAATTGCGGCAGGATGTATTATGATGAGAAAATGTCACTTAAATACTTGCCCAGTGGGTATAGCTACTCAAAACCCAGTTTTAAGAAAGAAATTTCAAGGGGCTCCTGAGCATGTTATTAATTATTTCTTTTTTGTTGCAGAAGAAGTTAGAACTTATATGGCAGAGATGGGATTTAAAAAATTTGATGATATGGTAGGTAGTGTAGATTTATTAGAAACTCGGTCTGCTGTTAAATACTGGAAAGCGGGAGGTCTAGATTTTTCTAGATTATTTTTCAAGCCTAAAGTGGATCAGAATGTTTCATTCTATAATTCTGAAAAACAAATTCATCCAATAGACGATATAATAGATCGTGAGCTGATTCGGGCTTGTGATTCGGCATTAAGAGCTAAAAGACCAGTGTTGTTGGAGTTAGGTATTAAAAATACTGATCGTACTGTTGGTGCAATGTTATCAGGAGCTATAGCCAGCATTCACGGTCATAAAGGATTACCTTCAGATACAATAGTTGTGCGTATGACTGGTACAGCTGGACAATCGTATGGAGCCTTTTTATCTTCAGGTGTAACTTTTGAATTATCAGGGGAGGCTAATGATTATGTGGGAAAAGGTTTGTCAGGAGGAAGAATAGTGATTTATCCTCCAGTAGAAAGCTCTATTACTCCAGAAGAAAGCATTATAGTGGGAAATACAGTATTGTATGGAGCCATTTCTGGCGAATGTTACTTCAGAGGTATTGCAGGAGAAAGGTTTGCAGTTAGAAATTCGGGTGCAATTGCAGTAGTTGAGGGATTAGGAGATCATGGATGTGAATACATGACAGGAGGAGTAGGTGTGTGCTTAGGTGAAATAGGAAGGAACTTTGCTGCAGGTATGTCAGGAGGCATTGCATATGTATTAGATGAAAAAAATGTATTT
>CAYMQD010000249.1:0-5463 GCA_964392475.1 uncultured Alphaproteobacteria bacterium | reverse complement strand
CAACTTCTACTAAAAATTCCGGATTTATTGACCATATTTCACCTATTCTCAAAAAAGACACAGGAATAGTTTTAAGAGTGGTTTCAGTAGGTACAGGACAAGCTATTCGAAATGGTATGAATTGTGACGGAGATGTGTTGCTTACACACTCGGAGGAGGATGAAGTTAAATTTATTTCATTAGGTTATGGAGTTAAAAGACATCTACTGATGTATAATGATTTTATTATTATTGGGCCATCCAGAGACCCTGCACAAATTGAGACTTCTAGTAATACATCTCAAGCATTAAAAAATATAAGAGAATCCGGATCATTATTTGTTTCTAGAGGCGATAATTCAGGAACTCATAAAAAAGAATTAAAATTGTGGAGTTTAGCTGGAATAAATCCTCAATTAGAATCAGGGAAATGGTATCTAGAATTGGGTACGGGGCAAGGAGCTATGATTAATACAGCAGTTGGTTTAGGAGCTTACGCTTTATCTGATAGAGCTACTTGGATCAGTTTTAAAAACAAGCAGGATTTTAAAATTTTACTTGAAAACGATGAAAATCTGATAAACCAGTATAGCTTAATTTTAGTGAATAAACATAAATGTAAAAATGTTAAACGAGAGCTTGGAAAAACTTTTATTAATTGGATGTTATCTAATAAAGGTAAATTTTCTATAAATAACTTTAAAGTGAATGGGACTAGGCTTTTCTTTTATAATGCAAAACCTTAAACATTAATGACCTTAGATCTTACTGCTCCTCTTTCCAGCATTGTCTTAATCCAGATTTATAATTTGGATATTTGAATCTAAACTTTAACTCTTCATTTATTACCTTTGGTTCAATTTTACGCCACTTCTTCCAGAAGCTTCTTGCTGTTTTTGATAGTTTTGCATTTTCAAAGTTTATGGGCTCTGGGATATTAATTCCTGTAATTCTTTCTGCTTCTTTCCATAAATTTATTTGTTCTGTAGGTTGACCATCAGCTAGATTAATAATCCTCTTCTTTCTTGGTTTATTTAAGGCAACTAAGATTATTTTGACTAAGTCATCTATGTATATTCTGTTAAACTTAAAGCCTTTTTTTATTATGGGTATTGCGTTTTTATTTATCAAAGAAGAAATAACAGATCTACCTGGACCATAAATTGCGGCTGATCTAAATATTTCCGCATCGCTTCTTATCCAATATTTTTCTGCTTCTAGCCTATTTTTACCTCTTTTAGTATCTGGAAATGTAGAACTTGCTTCATTAAAGGAATCACCATTTTTACCTCCATAAACTGATGTTGAAGAAATATATGCTTTCCAAGCTTTTGAGTTGTCTAGTTGTCTGGAAAACTCTAAAAATACGGGATCAATTATTTGTCTATTATTATTAATTTCAGGAAAAGGAGGAATTGTGGAAATAATAACATTAGAATTTAAAAATAATTCTTTAGCTATTACTTTGTAAGAGTTAGAAAATTCAGTATTCTTAGACCATAATAGAATGTTCCAATTTTTACTTTTCAGTGACTGAATTTTTTTTTCAGACCTTGTGGTTCCCACTATTGAATAACCTATACCTTCCAGATGTGCAGCTATTCGTGTGCCAACATAACCAAGACCTAATATTGTCGCTTTTTTAGTTAATCTCATTCTATAGATATAATAGCAGGTGTATAAAAAAAAGTTAAAATAAATATTAACTGACTCTAAATATACTCGGATTAATTCGTTTTATATTTTTTCTTACTGGTTCAAAAATAAATAATGATTCCAATATAGTAGCATAAAAGATAGAGCCTACTAAGCTGTTTCCTAAGAATGGTAGAGCCATAGTATAGCAAGAAATTATCCCGTTAATATTATAACCATATATCCCATCTGCCCAAACTCCGAAATTAGTAATTATAAAATATATTATTGTACCTGAAATTATAGATGATAATCTTATAAAAATATTATTGCTATACTTTGATATTGTGCCCAATAATATTACGGACCCCCAGGTCCAAAAAATATATGGGTGAAAACCTATTATGATATCAGTTAATATCATGGCTATAAGAACACTAAATATATAATGTCTACCACATAATATGGGTATATATATTGCAACTGCTATAAGAGCTGTAAAGTTTGGAGGATGTGGAACCAATCTAGTTACTATTAACATCAATAGGCTAATACAAATAAGAGTTATCGTATTTTTTGACAAAAGTTTCTTCATGGAAAAAACTATACATTAGTAAAGTTTAATTAAATAGTAATTATTTTACAGCTCATTACATATTGTATTGGATCCCGAAATAAATAGACCTAGAGGGACTAGAATAGCCTCTATTATCTTCATTCCTTCTATTTAGAAAATTTTCAAGTTTCACATAAATCACTGATTTATAGTTTATCTTATAATTACCTCTTAAATTTAAAGTTTTATATGTTGGAAGCTCTTTATAAGATGTATCCTGAGATTTGTTTTTATACAATGCATATAAATTTAAGTTAGTATATTTGTCATAGTCATAAATGAGAGAACCAACTAACTTATGTTTGGGGACTAATTTAATTTTATTTCCTTTATCATTCTTTCCATTCGTTTGAACATAAGATGTTGAAAAGAAAATTTTATTAGTAAAAGGGAAACCGAGAGCAGTCTCGTATCCTTTAATTTTTGTTTGTCCAATGGTATTATAATAACCATCTGATATGAATTCAATTTTATCATCTATTTTATTTGTAAACATTCCTCCAGAAATATTAATAGAAGAATTAGAGGGACTATATGAAAAACTAAAATCTATTGATAATGATTTTTCTGGGATAAGATCTTTGTTACCATATAATTTTGAGTACAATTCGTACATACCTGGACTTCTATAACCTGAACCAATACTAGATTTAAATTGTAATCCTTTTGAAAAATTTAGATTAGCCTGTATTCGTCCAGTTTCATAGTCATCAAAATTACTATTAAACTCTTTTCGGGAAGAAACTTCTAAGCTAAATTTATTAGTAGGACTGGTTCTTAATTCGCTAAAAATTGAATATACTTCTTTACTTGCTAGCTCACCGGTCATATTAGCATTGAGCTTTAAATACTCAGATCCAGCCAACATAGAAAACTTACTGCTAATTTTTTTATTTATTAAATATTCAATTTTTTTTCTTATACTATCATATTCATAAGTAGCTGTTGTTCTGTTTATTCTAGATGACCTTGAGGGTTGGAGTATTAATTGTTGTTCAGTATTTTTTGTTATATGAGTGAGATTTAATATTCCTGAAAATTGTTTATCATGTCTCACATGTGAGGTTGTATCTCCTGGAGTTGAATAAAAATCATCATATTCATTACCGTGATATGTGTATCTTAGCCCAAGGTTTAATTTGGTATTTTTTCTTAAATTATAATCAAATAATAGTTTTCCATTATAAGAATTATATCCATCATTTTCTAAATATGTTGATTCATCATCTCGCAAGGAAGAATACCCATGACTTCTTTCTCCATTTACGCCTAACTTAAAGCTTGTTGTTTTGTCTAAGAACTTAATGATATTTCCTGTTTTAAGTGTTCCATAAGAGCCAAACTCAGCTGTAAATAAGTTTTCCAATCCTGGTTTTATAGGTCTTTTAGAGTTAAACGTTATTACACCTCCTATAGCATTACTTCCATAAAGTGTTCCTTGTGATCCATTAAGAATTTCAATGCTTCCCAGATCATTTATTGAAATAAAATCTATATAGGTAGGTTCTTCTTGAGCGGATGTAATATCTGATAGATCCATTCCATCAACCAAAATTTTTATATATTTTCTTTCGAGGCCTCTATTAAAGTAGCTAGGATCAGCACCTTTACCTCCATTTCCTGCTACATTAAACCCTCCAAATTCTTGTAATAAACTAGAGGAACTAGTCGCTGCAGAGTGTTCTATATTTTCTTTATTTATAAGTACAATTGAAGAACTAGTTTTTCTTATTGGGGTAGAAACTCTGTTTGGAGATACAACCACATCGGGAAGAAAAACTACATTTTCTTCAATAGCTAAAGCTTGTACACATATAAATAGGGAGAAAATTTTAAAAATATATTTTAGATTTATCATAGTAATTAGACCACACAAAAATGCCCCAAGATATCTTTAGGGGTAGTTAAATGGTCGCTGAATAGATATTATGTTATTGCTTACCCGGCAAAAACATTGCGACCCCATTTGGCAGGTCTCCTGGCTAGTGTCACACTAAATTTTCCTTCCCAAAATATATATTTCAGTGGTTTTAAAATTTAGTAATACACATTACAGTTGCGGGTACAGCCCTATTTAAAAATCTTAGTAAGTAATAAGATTTCTTTTAAGTTCCCTTTTCATTCTAATTAAATACAAGAACACCAAATAGAAAGTAATATTATATCATTTTTTAAAAGTTTTATATAATAAATTTTTAAATATTTATGTAAATTATTTAGATTAATTTTATACTTTAGATATAAGTTAATTAAATAAGATTTGATATGGAAAGTATGTATTCACAATTATTAGATGGAACTGGATGTTGGCTAGAAGTATATAACAATATTCCTATTAAAAGACTTACTCCTGCTCTTTTTCTTGATAGAGATGGAATAATTGTTGAAGATGTGCATTATTTAAAAAATGAGTCTGATGTTAATATTATCCCAGGAATTTCTAAATTAATATTAGAGTGTAATGCTATAAATATACCAGTCATTGTAGTTACCAACCAATCTGGTATTGCACGAAAATTTTTTACATGGAAGGAATTTTTGAATATTGAAAAAGCTATAAATCTAAAATTGGCAAATTATGGTGCTAAAATAGATATGGTTTTAGAATGTGGATTTCATAAAGAAGGATTAGAACCTTATTATCATCCAGCTCATCCATGGAGGAAACCATCTCCTGGTATGATTAAAAAAGCAACGGAAATATGGCCTGTTGACTTAGGGCGTTCTTGGCTTTTAGGAGATAAAATGTCTGATTTACTAGCGGCAAGATCAGCTGGCATAAGTAATTCAGTCTTGGTTAGAAAAAATATTAGTGAATCAAGTTTAAAAAAAATTGAAGTGATATCAAGTAAGAAATTTAAGGTATTTGCATGCAAATCTGTAAAAGAATGTGAGTTTATTATAGAATATTTTAAATAATTTAGATGTTAATTGCATATGAAAAAGTTTTAGGTTCAACATTTCCTCCTGATGCTATGATTATTACTGTTTTACCAGATATACTTATAGATTCATCTAGTAAAGAAGCCAAGGCGATTGCTCCGCCCGGTTCTATAACAAGTTTTAGCTCAGAGTATGCATAGCGCATAGCCTTGTAAACTGCTTCGTCACTTACAACTAAGCCTGGTCCTGTTAGCTTTTTATTAATTTCAAAAGTAATTTTACCTGGAATTGGTGCTCGTAAAGAGTCACATATAGTAAAAGCAGACAGGTTTTTATTAGAAACTCTATAA
>CAYMQD010000248.1:0-3136 GCA_964392475.1 uncultured Alphaproteobacteria bacterium | reverse complement strand
CATTTTCCTTTTTATATTTTTCTTTATGGCTTGTTCAGATTTATTTTCAGAAGATATTTTATCTTTTGTTGAAAAATTTCCAAATGTCCCAATTGCTACACCTATTATAAGGGTTATTAATATAATAATTACATTTCGCATATTAGATATATCTCCTATAAAATATTTTAACGTTGAGGATAATATTATTACTAATGATATACATAAAGTAAGTCTAAAGTGGAATTTAAAATATAAGATATTTTTTAATATCATTTAAATATGGGAAATAGTGTTTTGCATAATTATTTAAAATTTATAAAATCTAGTATTTGGTTGCGACCTAACGTCTTAGTTTTTATTCCAATTGGTTTTGCCGCGGGGCTCCCGCTTCTACTTACAGCTTCTACTTTAGGCGTATGGATGGCAGATATTGGAGTAAATCGCACTACTATAGGTATGTTTGCTCTAGTGGGTACACCATACGCATTAAAATTTTTATGGGCACCACTAGTAGATAAAAGTTCTTTAGGTTTATTTACAAAAAAACTAGGGCAAAGAAGAGGATGGATTTTGGTAAGTCAAATATTATCAGCCTTCCTGATTTGTATAATGGCATATATTAATCCTTCTGAGTCACCAATTTCTATGGCGATGGTTGCACTGCTATTAGCATTCTGTTCTGCCACACAGGATATAGCAATAGACGCATGGAGAATCGAGCTACATGAGGTTGAAGAACTAGGTATTGGGGCAGCTATGTATGTATATGGTTATAGGATTGCATTACTCATTGCAGGTGCTGGTGCTTTAATAATTGCAGATTTTATTAGTTGGAAAGTTGCTTATTTAAGCATGGCAATTCTTCTCTCTATAGGGATGTTAGCAGTATTTTGGAGGCCAGAGGCAAAAAAAAATACCAATTTTATTGATAAAAAACTCAAAAAAAATATTTTTATGGAAGCAGTGCTTAAGCCTATTATGGAATTTGCATCTAGACCGAGTTGGATTGCAATATTAGGTTTTGTTGCTTTATTTAAATTAGGCGATGCTTTGGCTGGAATAATGATCCAACCATTTTTAATAGAAATAGGTTTTACTAAAACAGAAATTGCTTCTATAGCTAAAATCTATGGATTTTTTGCTACTCTTCTAGGATTAGCTATAGGTGGGGTTTTTATAGCACGTTTTGGAATATTGCCGAGTTTATGGCTTGCAGGTATACTACAACTGCTGTCAAATTTTGTTTTCTGTTTTCAAGCTTTATATCAAAATAATATAAATTTTTTAATAATGACTATAGGTTCAGAAAATTTAGCAGGAGGTATAGGAACAGCTGTTTTTATTGCTTACCTATCATTGTTATGTAATATAAGATATACAGCTTTTCAATATGCTCTATTATCTTCTTTCATGGCATTTGCAAGAACTTGGCTTTCATCTCCATCTGGATGGGTGGTTGACTCGGTAAATTGGGAAAGTACTTTTAGTTTTTTTAATATAAATGTAATGAACTTAGAGTCTTTACAAATTTCTTGGATAGGTTTTTTTATTTTTACAGCTATTGCAGCCATACCTGGTTTAGTTTTATTAATACTAGTTGGTAAAAAAGGAATTAGAGAAAAATAATTTATTTTAGAACTAATCTTTTTAAATTATTTTAGTTGTAGATTTTGACCTGCTATCTTTTTTTGAATTGCTTTTGTATTATAATATGCCGCAAATATGGCTAAATTTAAAATTTCGCTAACGCCAGCACCTACATGAACAATTTGTGCAGATTTTTTTAATCCCATAAGAAGAGGGCCTATCGTTTGTCCTCCTCCAACCTCACCAACTAATTTAGATGCAATGTTAGCCGCATGAAGCCCAGGCATGACAAGAACATTAGCAGGTTTAGTTAACCTACAAAACGGGTAATGTTTAAGTCTTTTCATATTTAAGGCTATATCTGCAGACATTTCTCCATCATATTCAAAATCAACTTTCCTAGAGTCTAAAATTTCTATTGCCTCATGAACTCTTTCAGTTCCTTTTATTGAAGGATTACCAAAACTTGCAAATGATAAAAGTGCTACTCTTGGTTCGTGTCCTAGTTTAAGTGCAGCTTCTGCAGTTTGGCACGCTATGTCAGCTAATTCGAGAGCAGATGGTGTTTGGTGAACAATAGTGTCTGAGACAAATAGTGTGCGACCACTAGTCATAAGTATAGACATTCCCAAAAGTCTAGATCCCTTTTTGGGCTCTATAACACGGCTTATTTCCTCATATGCAACATAGTAATTGCGAGTTGCTCCAGTAACCATACCGTCAGCATCATTGTTTGATACCATACAAGAAGCAAAAATATTTCTATCTTGATTTACCAATCTTTGACAATCTCTTTGCAGGTAACCCTGTCTTTTTAAGCGAGTATATAAAAAATTTGCGTAATCTTCGTTTTTGTCAGATTTGTATGCATTCTGAATATTCAGCCCTTCTGCAGAGCGTAAACCTATTCGATTTATTGTTGCGAGTACTTTTTCTTCTCTTCCTATTAAAATAGGCTCTCCAAATCCTTCTCTATAATATTGAGAAGCTGCTCTAATAACACTTTCTTGTTCTCCTTCGGCAAAAACAATTCTTTTTGGATTAGCTCTGACTTTATCTGCAATTGTTTGTATCATTGTTACTGTTCTATCAAGGCGGGCGGCTAAAGACCTTCGATATGACAATTCATTGGAGAGTGGTTTTCTTGCTACTCCTGATAATTCTGCTGCCTTTGCTACAGCTGGAGGAACATATGAAATAAGTCTAGGGTCAAATGGTTTAGGAATAATATAATCAGCTCCATATCTTAATTGTTGACCTGAATATGCATTTGCTACTTCATCAGGAACATCTAATCTAGCTAAATCTGCAAGAGCTTTTGTAGCAGCTATTTTCATATCCATGTTGATAGCACTTGCTTGGACATCTAATGCCCCTCTAAAAATATATGGAAACCCAAGGACGTTATTTACTTGGTTGGGATAGTCAGATCTGCCGGTAGCTACTATAGCATCTGGTCGTATTTGAGCCATTTCTTCTGGAGTAATTTCTGGATCAGGATTTGCCATCGCAAATACGATGGGGTTTTTTGCCATACTTTTCATCATTTTTTCTGAAAAAGCACCTT
>CAYMQD010000247.1:0-2801 GCA_964392475.1 uncultured Alphaproteobacteria bacterium | reverse complement strand
CACGCAAAACGATAGATTGGATTAGCAATGGGTGAACATCCTACCTCTAAAGGTTATCCTCCCTCTGTTATTTCCATGATACCATCGCTGATAGAAAGATCTGGAACTGGTGCCAAGAATGAAGGAAGTATAACAGCATTTTATACCGTTCTAGCAGATGCTGATGACCCAACAGATCCAGTAGTAGATACATCTAGAGCTATATTAGATGGCCATATATTGCTTTCGCGTGACCAGGCACAAATGGGTATTTATCCGGCTCTTGATATACCTGGATCTATAAGCAGAGTAGCTTCAGAGATTACTGATAAGGATCATCAGGAGGCAGTGCGAAAATTTAGACGTTATGTTTCCATATATAATGAAAGTAGAGACCTAGTCTTAATGGGTGGTTATGCTAAAGGTCAGGATTTAGAGGTTGATGCAGCAATTGATGCTTGGAAAAGTATTTCAGCATATATATCTCAAGACCAAAATATGAGTGCTGAATACGAAGAAAGCAAAAAAGGTTTGCTGTCTATATCAGAATCTTGGGGTTGATATTTTGTCAAAATATAGAAGATATAAAAGACTGGCTTTATTACGTAGTTTAAATGTCATGAAGCGCTCTAAAGAGCTTAATATCTTAGCAGAAGAGTTAGCTAAAATGAAAAGTTTGGGAAGTCAACTTAATACACTGATAAAAGAGTCTGAATTAAACAGTAAAAATTGTGAGATAAGTTCTTGGGAATTAATTTCTAGAAAAAATTTCTGTAAAAAGATAAAAGATCAAATTGATGTTGCAGATAATAGAAGTGAGTTTTTAGAAAGTGAATCACTAAATGCTAGACTATCATTAGGTAAAGCAAATAGAGAAAAACTTAGAATTAAGAATAAAACTCGTGAGCAATACCTTAAAGATAAAAATGATGTAGAGAACAAAATTTTAGAATCAACAAATTTCCTAAGAAAGAAATAGGTTTTTTGGCATTTATATTGCACATTCCCAGAAAAACTTGGAATAAGTAATATGGTATCTATTGATACAAACTCTGCAGTTAAAACCAAACTTTCCCTGAGCGAAGGGGAGGAAACGGATAATAACAACCCGCTAAGTAAGGTTTTTGCCAGCATTCTTTCAGCAATTAATGAGCCTGAAAAAGATTCAGACAAAAAGAGTGATACTATGAGTATGTCTCATAAAACTGATACTCTTGCTTTAGATGTTGATAGTGAAGTTAACTTACACAAAGAAGAACCAGATAAAATCAATACACTGAATGTCTATATTGTTTCTAGTTCAGATCATGAGATTATGGAAGATGAAGGAGCAGTTTTACCTAAAGCTCTTTTGGATAATAATGATGAGGAAGTATTAAATACAGCTGAAGTAAATACTAAAGAAAAAATTAAAAACTCTAATTCTCCTAGTATTGTTTCTAATTCTCCTAGTATTGTTATAGAAGAAAATGTAATAAAAAATTCAGAAAAAATAAATTTTAATAAAGTAAAAAATAATAATAAACCTGAAAATAAACCTATTAGTAATACAGTCAATAATATTATTCCTGAAGAAAAGCTTAGTCAAAAAGAAAAGGGATCTTCAAACGAGTCTGGCAAATTAGTAAGTACAGTTAAAAAAGCAATAAATTTACTTAAAAATAGTAGTGCTTTTAAATCTAGTGAATCAAAATCTGATCCCTTAATAGAAGATTTAAAGAAGTTAGACTCAATAAAAAATTCAAAACATGGTATTCTAAATGAAGTGGTTCAAAAAATTCATAACAAAGAGGATAGTATTAATAAAAACTACTTTAATGAAGATTTTAAAAATAATGTTATAGTAAATCGCTTTGTAAACGACAACTATGATAAGAAAAATTATATAAGGAAATCTAAATTAGACAATTTTGATTATATTAGTATTAATGCAGTAAAGTCCAAATCAATTGAAACAGAATCAAGTAATAAAAATATAAGTAATACCAATAATGGAAATATTACAAATATTAACCCACCTATATCTAGTAATCCGTCAATAAGTAATTTTTTTAGCTCAGAAAGTTTAATTAAAAATACAGAGGTCTTAGACTTTGCAAAAGAGAATTGGAATGAGAAATTAGTAAATTCTATTAAGGAAGCAATTAGAAAAGGTAGTAATAGAATAGATTTTTCAATAGAACCCAAACGTTTAGGTAAACTATCAATTACACTTGTAATTGATGGAGGAAGTGCTGATATAATCATTAATGCTTCTAATTCATCAGTGGCACAGATGTTAGGAGAATCTCAAATTCAGCTTCAAAAAATGTTAGCTGAAAGTGGGATGTATTTAGGGAATTTTCAAGCTAAGGGTAATGGGTCCTTTAGTAATGGGAGTAACGGAAAAGAAGAGAGATCTGACAAAAATAGCAATCAAAGAGTAGATTTAGTTGAAGAAAGTAACAAAGATATAGATAATGATAATAATAACCAAATTTTAAATTTAAATGCTTAGTTAAATTAATTTAAATTTCTTATAATATTTGGCTGGAGATTATACTATGGCTGATGCAAATGCCGGTGAAGGTGGTAAAAAAGGCGGAATAGTTAAAATAGCAATTTTTGCTGTGGCAGGTATTTTGCTATTAATAATAGGACTTGCTTTGGGATATATACTATTTGGAGGAGCAAAAGATACTGATCCTTCATCAGAAGTAAGTGAAATTATTGAAAAAAAGAATAATCCAGGTAATGGAGACGCCAATGCTGATTCAGGTGGTGAAGAAGGATCAGGTGAAGAAGAACTTGAGTGTGTAGAAGGCGAAGACGGAGAAGAAGAA
>CAYMQD010000246.1:0-4119 GCA_964392475.1 uncultured Alphaproteobacteria bacterium | reverse complement strand
GTTTAGTACTGTATCACGTAAATAGTATATGTATTTAGATTTATATTACCGCCTAGAGTCTTCTGGGCGGTAATTAGATTAATCTCTATGTGTGCGTTTATAGTCGGATATTTTTTTTGGATATCCAGATCCTTCCATTACAGCGCTGATCACGTGATCCCAGTTAACTAAACTAATGTCTGTACCGGCAACTCGTTGAATTACCTCAGCTGCTACAGGTAGTAAATGCTCAGGAGGAGTTGGCGATGGAGCTTCTAATTCTCTTGCATAACTAGGTATATGATGGACTTCTATGAAGAGAAAATCTTTTTTCCATCCGACCTTTACAGGTTGATCTACAATATTAATTTTTGTATTAACTTCCACTAAGTCATAAAGTTCTTCTATACCTTCTGGATATAATCTAATACATCCATGGCTCACCCTCATACCTACTCCCCAAGGCTTGTTAGTTCCATGAAGTAGATACGAAGGCATAGACAAATAAATAGCTCTACTGCCCAAAGGATTTTCAGGGCCTGGAGGTACTACAGGTGGCCAAGTTGGATCCTCTTCTCTTATAGATTTAGGTACGTTCCAAGATGGGTTTTTTCGTTTATTGGTTACATATGCTTTACCTAAAGGCGTATTCCAACCGTGTCTGCCAATTCCTATTGGAAAGGAGTAAATTTTTCCAAATTTTTCTTTAGAAAAATAGTAAGCTCTTAAATCAGCAATATTTATTATTATGCCTTCCCTTTTTCCTGAGGGAAGAAGGTGTTCAGTAGGCATTAACAAATTTACTCCACCTCCAGGTACCCAAGGATCCTTTACATTGGGATTGGCAGATAGTATTTCATTAAAAGAAAGATTGTGTGATCTAGCTAAGTCTATTAAAGTATCTTCATAAGACGTTGTATAATGAGTAACTTCACCGATTATATCGCTGTAACCTGAAGATATCTCCTCAGAGATTACAGGTGATAAAGTGTAAACATAAAGAAAAAATACTATATAAAAGAATCTCATAATCATGGATATAAAACCTCTCATTAGAACTATTCCAAATTACCCTAGTAAAGGAATAATGTATAGAGATATCACCTCTCTCATTCAAAATCATAAAGCCTTCAGATATATAATTAAAACTCTGGCTAAACAGTTTAATGATAAGGGAATAAATAAAATTGCTGCCATTGAGTCTAGAGGATTTATTTTTGGTTCAGCTTTAGCTTTTGAATTAGAATTAGGCATTATACTGTTGCGTAAAAAAGGAAAACTACCTAGTACGACTATAAGTGAAGAATACAAACTTGAATATGGGGTAGATTCTCTTGAAATTCATATTGATTCAGTTAACAAAGGTGATGTGATCATATTAGTCGATGATTTAATAGCTACAGGTGGAACTGCGCTAGCATCCATAAACCTTATTAAGCGTTTGGGTGGAGTGATTTATAAATCAGTATTTATTATAGATTTACCTGATCTTAAAGGCAGAATGTTATTAGAAACAAAGGGTATAGATACATTAGCTCTAGTAGAATTTAAAGGCCATTAGTAACCTAATATTATTCTAATCTATATTTTCTTTTTTCTTAATCACATCCTCAATATTGTAATTTAATTGTTCAAAAGTATTACTAGATATTGAAAATGCCCATTTATCTAACTTAGGAGTCAATGAATTAACTTCTTTTATTACTTGGTCCAGAGAAGGCATTTCTGGCAGACCTACTATATTAGGTCCGTCTTTTGGAAGCTCTTTTCTAATACTTTCTAGATATTGAACATCAAATACCGCCCAGTAAGAATCTTGATCTTTAACGGTCTTTACTATCACTCTCATTCCATCAAATGTGTCAAAAATAGCTGAAGAAAGATTTTCTATATTAGGAAGATCTATTCTTTTTTTTATGGATAAAGCATTTATTCTATCTAAAGTAGATCCTATTTGATTAGCAATGTAAGGATTTAAAGGTTCATAACTTTCTGGAATATTATCAATTCTAAACATTTGGTCATCATATTTTTCTCTAAAAATATTTATCTCTGATCCACTTACATGATTAATCTTAACATTTTGTACTCTCCATCTTGGAACTGATATTATTGAATCATCTATCCATTTTACTGGAACATCTAAAACATCAAAGTTATTCCAAGCCAACCATGATTGATTAGATTCTGGTTTTCTTACGTATCTAGTTTGTTTAGCAGTAGCTGCCTTACCATCTATTCCAACTATAAGAGAAGCTATTTCAGAATTATTATTATCTAATAATATTATTTCTGTTCCACTTTCTTGTCCTTTGTTAACATCCAAACCTAGTGCATGAAGAAGATCAGGATTATCTGTCCTAGCTTCCAATATTTCAAGCTCAGCAATTCCAATGATTAACTGCTTAATTTTATCTTCAGAGATAGGGTAATAAGCTAATTTAGGTAATATCCATTCACCATCAATAAAATTTATTTGAAAGGTTGATGAGTCTTTATTTATCCTAATTGTAGAAATCTCGTTCACCTGATCTATAAGTTCTGGAAATAAATATTTTATATTTGAAATATCCTTGTTTGATATATCTCTCCAATAAGTAATTAAAAATGCAATAGCAATCGAAAGAATTGATATTAAAGTTAGTGTATTGATATGTTTTTTATTCATTTAATAGATATACTCCGCTATACTCGTCCCAATTTTTTTAAATGTAGTATTCTCTTATGCCTTCTCCAGAAAGTTACGAATACAGCAAGAAGACCCACTAATAATGGGACTGTCCATACGTTTAAGATTTGAATAATGATTCCTAATTCATCTATATCACGTCTAAGATTATGTTGTACATCTCTTAATTTTGTTCGTATATTTACGATCTGATCTCTAAATTCTCTAATAGTATCTTTTTGATCGCTTGAAAGAATAATGGAACCATCTTCATCCATTTGAGAATAACTCTGGAGATCAGATAGTTTTTTTTCAGTAGCTGATAGTTCATTTTGTAATGATCGTTCGGTTTCTCTATATTTTGACTCTGCTTCTATTTCTAACTTTCTTACAACTTCAAATGGTCTATTAGATATTCCTCTACTTCTTAATGAAATAAGATCATTACCTCCAGATAAAGATTCTAGTGCATTCATTACAAATGTTCCATTATCAGATAGGGGTGTAATAGAATTTCTTCCAAAATTATCTTGTTGAGAAATCCAAGTATCATCAGCTAAAAAATCAGAATCTGCCACCACAATAATATTGCTTTGATTAATAGACTTTGACAGATGAATATTCTGTTGATTAATATTATTACTATTATCTGATTCATCAGAAGATTCTGGAAACCCCGTTGAAAAAATTCCAGATATCCTAGCTGCTAAAACGTTAGCTTCATTTTCAGAACTAAAAGTAGATAGTAATTCTTCTGGGTCGACCCTATACTGTATCCTAAAACGCTCATATAACATAGATTGTTTGCTAGAAACCATTAGTGGTTCAAAAGAATCTTTATTAATATTTATATTTTTTATTGATCCCACTGTTTTAAAGAATATTTGAGATAGTTGATTTGTAGTTACATCGTTTGATGAAATATATAATTTATTCAACGCATGCCAAAACAAATAAGTTGTTACCCTTGATTCTGGTCCTCTTCCAAGACTTACTTTTCTACCATTTGTTTCGTCACCAACTAGCATACCAGGCTCAATATTAAAACCCCACGATTCAAATAAATTATTCATAGTAGATGTTGATGAAGGTATATTCATAGCTCTATCAGGCCCCGGTACAAACCCCCGTTCGGTTTCTGAAAAAGGATCAATAAAAAATATAGCCCCTTTACCTGATAAGACAAATTGATCTATAGCATATAAGGAACCCTCATCTAATTCTTTAGGGTGAACAACCATTAGTAGATCTATATCATTATCAATATTAACAAAATTATCGCCTAAATCTTTAACTTCAAATAATTCTATGATTCTTTGATGTACAACCCATGGCTTTACATATTCTGAAGGATTAGAATCTGATCTAGGAAGACCTCCATTAATTGGTAAAGAAGAGACTAACCCTATCTTAATTTTTTTTGGATTTGATAGTGTATCTATAATTCGCGTTAAATCATATTCTAAATTTTC
>CAYMQD010000245.1:0-3086 GCA_964392475.1 uncultured Alphaproteobacteria bacterium | reverse complement strand
AAATTCGTATCCAGGCATCTGGAGGCTTATCAGATGAAGAGATAGAAAAAATGGTAAATGAGGCAAGCTCCCATGCAGATGATGATAAGAAGAGAAGGGATGAAGTTGAAGTTAGGAACCAGGCCGATAGTCTTATTTATTCTACCGAAAAAGGTCTTAAAGAGCATGGTGATAAAATTGGCAAAGATGAGCAAGAACAGATAAAGCAAGCTTTGGATAGTCTAAAAAGTGCTATTGAAAAAGAAAGTTTAGATGTCACTGATGTAAAAGAAAAAATAGAGAAACTTAATACGAGTGCGATGAAATTAGGAGAAGCAATGTATGCAGATGCTCAAAAAGAACAAAATGTTAATGAAAATTCTAGCGCACCTGAGGATGCTAAAGAAAGTGATGCAGATGTGGTTGATGCAGATTTCGAAGATGTAAGTGAAAATAATAAAAAGAACTAAACATTATATTACTTAATATATATATTTTTTTCTAATCAATGAGAAAAACATGCGAGATTTATATGATATATTGGGAGTAGAACGTAATGCTTCAGAAGGTGAGCTTAAGCAGGCTTATAGATCTTTGGCAATGAACTATCATCCAGATCGCAATCCTAACAATAAAGAAGCAGCTGAGAAATTCAAAGAAATAAATCAGGCTTATGATATTTTGAGAGATCCAGAAAAAAGATCAGCTTACGATAATTTTGGCCATGCAGCATTTGATGGGAGTAGTGGATCAGCTCAAGGAGGTTTTGCTGGCGCGGGAGGTTTTACGGATATTTTTGAAGACTTGTTTGGAGAATTTATGGGAGGTTCTTCGCAGAGTAGACGTCAAACTCAAATAAAAGGGAATGATCTGAAGTATGATATGAAAATTAATTTATCAGAAGCATACCAAGGTACTGAGAAAACAATAAAACTATCTACTGGCGTAACATGTAACACATGTTCTGGATCTGGGGCTGCCGAAGGTTCCAGTCCTGTAGTATGTACAATGTGTAATGGTACTGGAAAGATAAGAGCTACCCAAGGTTTTTTTACTGTAGAACGAACCTGTGGAGGATGTAGAGGAGAAGGAAGACAGATTAAGGAGTATTGTAAAAAATGCTCCGGGAGAGGATCTATACAAAAAGAAAAATCTCTTTCAGTTCATATTCCTAAAGGAGTTGATGACGGAACCCGCATTCGTCTTTCTGGAGAAGGAGAAGCAGGGGTACGAGGGGGACCTGCGGGAGATCTATATATATTTGTGGAAATAAATGGACATCCTATTTTTCAAAGAGACGGTTCAGATTTACTTGTATTGGCTCCAATACCAATGGTTTCTGCTACCATAGGTGATGAAATTGAAGTTCCCACTCCAGATGGAGGGATGGTAAGGGTAGCTATTCCGGCAGGCACCCAACCTGGGCGGCGTTTCAGACTTAGAGGTAAAGGTATGCCAATCCTACAAGGAAGGGGTAATGGAGATTTATATGTTGAAGCTCAAATAGAAATTCCAACAGACTTATCTTCTTCACAAAAAAAGAAACTTTTAAATTTTGCAGAAAATATAAAATTAAGTAATTATCCAAATACGAGTAAGTTTAATAAAAACCTTAATAAAAGTAGATAGTATAGAATTTTTTGGGAAGACATTTGAAAGCTGCACAAAATTTTAAAATAGGTATATCAGGGGCAACTGGGAAAATGGGAAGAGCTCTTATTGCAGAAGTTCTAATTTCTAAAAACTGTCGACTTGGGGGTGCTTTAGAAGCTCAAAATAATGATAACATTTCTTTAGATATTGGAGATTTTACAGGCAGAAAAAAATTAGGTGTAATTTTAGAAGATAGCCCAGGTAGCTTTTTTGAAAAAATAGATGTAGCAATAGATTTTTCTAGCCCTGAAGGAACGGTAAATAATATTAGCCAGGCAGCTAAATCAGGTGTTCCCGTAGTGTCAGGTACTACTGGCCTTAGTAAAAATCAGATGGATTCTATAAAAGCGTTTTCAAGGGATATACCAATTGTTTGGGCTCCTAATATGAGTATAGGAATTAACTTAGCGTTAGCGTTAACTTATCAGGCTGTTTCTGTTTTAGACTCAAGTTTTGATATTGAAATTTTCGAATTACACCATCGTGCTAAAGTAGATTCACCTTCTGGAACTGCTATAGCTATAGCTAAAGTGGCATCTGAAGCTAGAAATATACCTTATGATGAAAATGTGGAACTTAATAACTATAGGAACTCTAGCTCTAGGCCAGAGAATGCTATAGGAATTACGGTTTCAAGAGGTGGTAGCGAAGCTGGAGAACATAAATTAATGCTTATTGGTGAAGGGGAAAGGATAGAAATAAAGCATCTTGCCTCAGATAGATCAATATTTGCAAAAGGAGCAGTTTTTGCAGCTAAGTGGATATTCTCAAAACCTCCTGGTTTGTATAGCATGAAGGATGTTTTAAATATTAAATATTAGGTAATTTTTTTTGAATAAAGTCGACTCTATTTTTAAGAGCACTGTTTAAAGACTCTGTTATTTCATACCTTTCTTTTGGTGGCAAGAAATCACCTACTGTTATTTGGTTGCCGTGAGAACTTATGCTAATTCTAGAATTATGTTTTTTAGGATTTTCGAGCTTTACTTGAACCCAACTAGGTTCAAATAAAAATTTGTTTTTTTTGCCATCTGGGTAGATACGAGTAATTTCTAATTTTAAATAGGTAAGTTTAATTATTTCATGTGTTTTACCATTTTTATAATTTAGTTTAAAGGCACCCCATATTAGCAACACATCAAGGATGGTAAAAAATAGTATAGGCCATGCACCTAGTTTATAGAAAAAAAATGAAATCAAAGTTAAAATTACTATTAGTACTAACATTAACCAGAAGAATCCTTTGTAGGATAAGGATCTGCTAGGGTAGAGTACAGAATTAAAAAATATTTCACTATTATTTGGAAAAGCACTATTTTGAGTATATTTATTCATACTAGTAATATGGATAAACATTTTTCGCAAGTCTAGAAAACTTTATTATTAATTTTATAGGTGAGGACATGGGAAATTCTGACAAGCCTTTTGTATCAAATCTTTTGGCTTTAAAAGAG
>CAYMQD010000244.1:0-4560 GCA_964392475.1 uncultured Alphaproteobacteria bacterium | reverse complement strand
AAAAAATGTAGGTGTAAATATTATAGAACTGCATACAGGTAGTTATGCAAATTCAGAAAATAAATTTATTTTATCTGAACTTAATAGATTAAAACATGCATCACAGTTTGCATCAAAGCTGGGTTTAGAAGTTCATGCTGGGCACGGATTATCATATAGAAATATTGAGAAAATTATAGGCATACCTGAAATAAAAGAAGTCAACATAGGACATTTCTTAATAGGAGAATCTATTTATATTGGAATAGAAAAAGCGGTAAGAAAAATGAGACAATTAATTGATTCAGCTAAAAGGAATATTTAGCTTTGATAGTAGGTATTGGACATGATATTTGCGATTCTGTGAGAATAAAGAAGATTCTTGATATATATGGGGATAGATTTACTATGCGCTGTTTTACTGCTGTTGAGAGAAGAAAATGTGATTCTAGGTTAAAACGAGCAGCAAGCTATGCTAAAAGGTTTGCAGCTAAAGAGGCTTGTTCTAAAGCATTAGGTACAGGAATAAGAAAAGGTGTTTTTTGGAAAAACATGGAAATATCTAATTTTTCAAGTGGAAAACCTTACCTAAGCCTTACAGGAGGGGCGAATGACATCCTCTATTCTATTTTACCTCCTAATACGAAGCCTATACTAAAATTAAGCATATCTGATGATGCTAATCTAGCATATGCTATGGTTATAATAGAGGCAGTAAATCTAAACGAAGAAAAACTATACAAAAATTAAAGTCTATATATGGAGTATGTATGTCATCTAGTAAAAAAATTAAAAAAACTAATCAGGGATTTGTAGAAACTTTTAAGACTATTTTTTATGCTGTATGTATAGCTTTAATATTCCGGTCTCTTGCTTTTGAACCTTTTAGCATTCCTTCTGGATCGATGAAACCAACCCTGTTAGTGGGGGATTATTTGTTTGTTTCTAAATTTTCATATGGATATAGCAGACATTCATTTCCTATGAGTATTATCCCTTTTACTGGTCGTATTTTTTGGACGGAACCAAAAAGAGGCGATGTAGCAGTTTTTAAATTTCCAAGAGATAATGATACAGACTACATTAAGAGAATAGTGGGTCTACCAGGAGATGAAATAAAAGTAATAGACGGAGAATTGTATGTAAATGAAATTCTAGTGAAGCGAAATTATGAGGGAAATTTTAGAGATAAGGATAGAACTGGATCAATGCAAACTTATCAACTATGGAAAGAGACTAACTCTATGAATATTTCATATTTTACATTAGATGCTACTCCAATGGGGCCATTGGACAATACAGCGGTATATAAAGTACCAGATGGTTTTTATTTTGCTATGGGTGATAACAGAGACCAATCATCTGATAGTCGTATATTATCACATGTCGGATATATTCCCAAAGATAATTTAGTAGGCAAGGCTAGTATTTTATTTTTTTCGATTGATGATGCTAGATTTTGGGAATTTTGGAAATGGCCTTCATCTATACGTTTTAGAAGAATTGGTAATTTATTGTGACCAATAGTTTTAAA
Source organism: uncultured Alphaproteobacteria bacterium (assembly GCA_964392475.1). Taxonomy (GTDB): domain Bacteria; phylum Pseudomonadota; class Alphaproteobacteria; order TMED109; family TMED109; genus CAYMQD01. The sequence continues at coordinate 3,047 of CAYMQD010000244.1, read as the reverse complement.
GGTTTAGAGATATGTTTGGGATATAACTTTAAAAACCCTAATTTACTAAAAAATGCACTTACTCATCCAAGCGCTGGAGGAAAAGATTTTCAGAGGCTGGAATTTCTTGGGGACAGACTTTTAGCTATTGCTTTAGCAGAGTTTTTATATAAAAAATATTCTAAAGAAACAGAAGGTGGTTTAGCAAAAAGGATTTCCAGTTTAGTTTCAGGTTCTAACTGTAGGAAAATTGCGTTAAAAATCCAATTAGATAAATATCTGCTTTTTTCTAATTTACCAAATGCTAGTCATACTATGCTGGCAGATGCTATGGAAGCAGTAATTGGTGCGATATTGCTTGATGGAGGAAGAGATAAGGCAGTAGAAGTTGTTATAAACCTTTGGAAAAAATGTCTTGAAGAATTAAAAATTATACCTATAGATTCAAAAACTGCTTTGCAAGAATGGGCACAAGCTAATATAGGTATGAGACCTGACTACAAACTGGTTAATAAGTACGGTCCCGATCATAAACCTTTATTTGAAGTTGAGGTTGCTCTTAAAGGATATATGCCTATGAGAAATAAAGGAGATAGCAAACAAGTAGCTGAACAAAATGCAGCGAGTGATTTATTGAATTTGGTCACTAAGTTTAAATGACAGACTTATCACGATTTGGTGTTATTGCTATTATAGGAGAGAGTAATGTAGGTAAATCTACACTTGTTAATAAGTTAGTCGGACAAAAGATATCTATAGTCACACATAAGGTTCAAACTACTAGAAACAGAGTTTTGGGTATTCTTCTTCAAGATAAATCTCAAATAGTTTTGGTAGATACTCCAGGAATTTTTAAACCAAAAAAAAGATTTGATAGTGCATTGATAGATGCTGCTTGGTCAGGTTTATTTGATTCAGATATTGGAATATTACTTCTAGATGCACGTTATGGATTTAATCAAGATACTAAAAGAATTGTCAGTATATTAAAAGAAAATAAGCGTAAAGTTATTTGTGTAATAAATAAAATAGATTTGGTGTCAAAAAATACTTTGCTAATGAAGATACAAGAATTAAAAAAATGCTCTATTTTTAGTGACTATTTTTTAATTTCAGCTCTTAATGGAGATGGATTAGGTAGACTTCTTAATATACTTGCCTCGCGTGTTCCTTTAGGCCCATGGCACTATCCAAAAGATCAGGTTGCTGATATGCCAATGAGAAGCTTTTCTCTAGAGTTAGTTCGGGAAAAATTATTGCTTTATCTTCATCAAGAATTGCCTTACGAACTTACCTTAGAAATGCAAGGATGGGAGGAAATAGATGATGGAAGCTGTAGAATAGATATTGCAATATTAGTTAAACGTGAAAACCATAAACCTATAGTGCTAGGAAAGAATGGTAGTAAGATTAAACGAATAGGTTCTTTAGCTAGGCAGGAATTAAAGAGAACCTTAGAAAGGGAAGTTCATTTGTTTTTATATGTTAAAGTAAATGAAAAATGGCAAGATACTCCTCAATATTACTCTAACTTAGGATTAACTTTTCCTAAAGGAGGCTATTAGTTAAGTGGTAAAATGGACTGAAGAAGGGGTAATACTATCAACTAGACCACATGGCGAATCTTCTCTTATTGTTCAATTATTTAATTTAAAATATGGAAGATGTTCCGGATTAGTAAAAGGAGGAAAAAGTTCAAAGAAACTAGCTATTTTCCAACCAGGAAACCAGGTTCATGCTACGTGGAAGGCTCGTCTTCCAGATCATTTAGGTTACTTGGACTGTGAACTTCTTAGATCAAGACCCTCATTAATAATTGGAGACCCATTAAAACTTTCATGTTTATCTTCAATAGTTACAATTTTAGAATATGCTACTGCAGAACAAGAACCTTCAAAAACAATATATAAAACAACAATAGATTTGCTAGACCTTATAGTAATATCTCACGAAACTGATTGGAAGGAAGCTTATGTAAGGTGGGAACTTGAGCTACTAAATGAGATTGGTTTCGGCTTATCTTTAGATTCATGCGCCTTAACAGGAAAAACCAATAATTTATTTTATGTTTCTCCTAAAACTGGTCGTGCAGTTACTTTTAATGCTGCAGGAAAATGGAGAGAACAGCTGTTAGTTTTACCAGGTTTTTTAAAAGATGATAAAAGTGCAAACTTGAAACAAATATTAGAAGGTCTAACATTAACTGGAGTCTTTCTGGGATATTTTGCAGATAGCATAGAAAAAAAATTACCTAATGCGAGAAGTAGATTTTTGAGAATGCTTAATATGAAATAAGTTAAACAGGATTTTTATTAGGAAAATAAGATGGCAAATGACACAAATAATAAATTAGCAGCTAGGAAAATTAATAAGGCTAGTTTTGAGGATGCTCTTGGCGAAAGGTATGCTTCATATGCCTTGTCAACCATAATGTCACGATCCTTACCAGATGTTAGAGATGGTTTAAAACCTGTACATCGTCGCCTTTTACATGCTATGAGAGAATTAAAATTAAATTCTAATTCTAGTTTTAAGAAATGTGCAAGAGTTGTTGGAGATGTAATAGGTAAATTTCATCCTCATGGAGATCAGGCAGTTTATGATGCAATGGTCAGACTAGCTCAAGACTTTAACGTAAGGTATCCATTAATTGATGGGCAAGGCAACTTTGGCAATATTGATTGAGATAATGCAGCGGCAATGCGATATACTGAAGCAAGATTAACACAAGTTGCTGAGTTACTCTTAGAAGGTTTAGATGAAGATGCAGTAGACTTTAAGGAGACTTATGACTCAGAAGATAATGAACCTGTAGTTCTACCAAGCGCTTTTCCAAATCTTTTAGCTAATGGTGCTAGTGGGATAGCAGTGGGTATGGCAACATCTATTCCTCCACACAACATCTTAGAAATATGTAATGCATTACTTCATTTAATAAATAATCCAGAAGCTAAAATTGAAGAACTGATTAAGATTATTCCTGGTCCAGATTTTCCTACTGGTGGGGTTATGGTCGAATCTAAACAATCAATTAAAGAGGCGTATACTTTAGGTAAAGGGAGTTTTAG
>CAYMQD010000243.1:0-3070 GCA_964392475.1 uncultured Alphaproteobacteria bacterium | reverse complement strand
TTAGAACATAGCAAGTTGGTATATCTTTTAGCTAATTTAAATATTGATAGATATAAAATAAATCGTAAGCACACACAAAAGATGGAAGCTATAAATCTTTTAAAATCAAATATAGAAAATATAAGCATACAGGATGATTATATTACAAAAGCTAATAGTATTATAGAACTCGCTTTGCTCTTTACTAGGATATCATCTATTGAACAAGTAAGATACAATTTACAGCAAGCATCCGAGGTTATGGAGCAAGCGTTAATTAATATACCTAAAGAGAAAGATCCTGTTTTAAATGCAAAAATTTACAGAATTATTGGTGATATTTATTACCTAAACTCAAAGGTTCCAAGAAGGCAAAATGAGGCCGGGCCAAGATATGTACAAAGTATGGTAAGTTTTCAAGCAAAAGCTAAAAGCGCTTATAGGAAAGCAGAGCAAATGGGTATATTTAATGATATTGTTCCAGGGGTTAAAGTTTTAAAAAATAAAGATGCAGAAACTAGAAAAAAATTACAGAGAAATACTGTTACAGATATTCAAGAACCTAATGAAAAGTAATAATGTTAGAAGAAATTTTTATTATGCTGATTAGTGGAATACCTTTTGTAAATGTTTGGAGAGATGCTTAGATGGCAACTGAGAAAAATTTTAATAACTTTATAGTATATACATTTTTATTAATAAATTCTTTTTTTATACTTCTTCTTTATTCAGCATATTTGTTAGGTTGGATTGAAAAAGTATTTGAAAGCGACAGCAGCTTTCTTACATACGTTATTGTTGTAATATTTTTTTTGGTATGGTTGTTAAGTCTTTTTGTAGGAATTAAATTAAATAATGAATTTAAATATATCATTTTTAAAGAAAGAAAAGGTGCAGCTTTTATATATTTTGAATTATTAAAAAGAAAATTTACGAATGGTTCTGTAACTAATTTTGACCAATCTATATTAGCTAGTTCTCTGAGAGCAAAATTATATTTAAGAATAAGATTTATATCATATGTAGCAAATTTATTAATTTTATTAGGATTAATAGGAACTGTATTAGGTTTTATAATAGCAGTAGGGGGACTTGGAGATAGTTTGTCAGGAGGGCAAAACCTAACACGCGTTCAAACTGTGCTTGGGCAAATTGTTAATGGGATGGGTGTGGCTCTTTTTACCACACTTTTAGGTAGTATATTTGGAGGAATATGGTTGCAGTTGCATTACGAAATATTATCTTCTTCCGTTGAACGCCTGGTTATTGCGATAGTAGAACAGGCAGAGGTAGAATTAATTCCTACTTTTAAAAAATCGACAAGATAGAGATTATGAAATTAATTTTTGGAAACAGTAACATATCCTACGATAGTACAGGTACCATATTTAGAGATATGTTATTTTTAATGGTATTTAGCCTGATAGTAATTATATTTATACTTACTTTTTTAATAAACCCTACTAATAGACCGGAAGAGATACCATTAAGGACTGAGATTTTAATTGAGTTAACTTGGCCTTCAGGATCTGCACATGATGTAGATTTATGGGCAATGGGTCCTGACAACATTCCAGTTGGCTGGGGGCTATTTGCAGCAGGTCCATCCTTAAATCTAGAAAGGGATGACAGAGGTAAGATAAATGATAATTCACAGTTAAATTATGAATGGATTTCTATTAGAAATTTAGAGCCTGGAGAATACGTTGTAAATGTACATCTATATGGCACATATGGAGATACTTTACCAGTTCCAGTAAAAGTGAAAATCACAGGGAAAGGGGATATAGGAGAAATATTTTCAGGAGAAGTTATGTTGGAAAATTCGAAAGAAGAAATTACTGCTGCTCGCTTTATGATAGATAATAATAAAGAACTTATCCCTGACAGTGTCCATAATTTATATCGTTCAATTTTAAGCTTAAGATAATTTATGGAAGACTTATTATTAAAAATTCTAATTTACGCAGGTCTTTGCTCATCTGTAATATTGATAACCGGGATTTTATTTGTTCTCGTTAACAAAAATCAATATAAGTATATTACTTTAGCTTCAAGTATAATAACAGTTTTATTAATATACTACTTTAATGACAGCTTTAAGGGTTTTCCAGAAAATCCTTCTGTTGGTGAATACAGAGTCAAGGGTTGGGAGATTGATGAAACAAACCGAGAAATATATTTGCTAGTAGTTCACCAGAATTCTGAGCCAAAAAATATTGCTATTCCATTCGATCTACAGAATGCTTTATTACTTCAAGAAGCAAAAAAAAACATAGGTATATATAAGAAAATGGCTCTCAATATAAAAGAAAATGAAGATTCTAATAATTTTATTTTCACTTTTATTTTTGAAAAAAGATTTAAAGACAAAGAAATACAAGTTGAAAGTGAAGTAGAGGAAGTTAATAACACAGTTGATGTATCAACATACCCTAAACCAAATTAAATAACTTCAAAAAGGTACATTGGTCTTGAACATATATTTATTTTTGATTTTTTCAATTATCTTACTGGTTGTTATAACGGCTTTTTTGCCCAGACTTTTTAATAGAACTATTGTGGTTGTTCTATTGGCAGTTGCATTATGGATGCCAATATACCAAAATATAAGTTCGTTAGGATATGCAATTGCAGTAAAACCTTCTGGTAACTTTAAAATTATTACCTCTTTGGTTCCTGAAAATAATAATTCTGAGATTTATATTTTAGTTAAGCATTTAGAACGAAAAGAACTTCCAAGGCTTCATAAAATAAAATTAAATAGGTAACAGATGAGAAGGATTAGAGATGAAGGAATAGACTATAGTCAACAAGTATTTCGGATGTCTGGAGATGGAAGCGGAACATATGAGATTGTATACGTAGATTACACTCCTCCTGATTTGCAAAAGGGAGATACTCAAAGAAGTTACATGGATAATGCGCAATAACATATTCTGGTATGTTTTTTATTTGCATTATTTTTATTTATATATATATTTTTTTTAGGAAGGAATATATTAAGATGCTTGCACCTAACAATTCTGGTGAGAAGAAAATAGAGGAAGAGGTGTATAAGCACGCGCAGGAGCGACTACAGTATATTATA
>CAYMQD010000242.1:0-3350 GCA_964392475.1 uncultured Alphaproteobacteria bacterium | reverse complement strand
TGTTGGTCAATATGTTGATGTAGAAGGTGTATCTATAGGAAAAGGTTTTGCTGGAGCGATGAAACGTCATAATTTTTCCGGGCTACGAGCTAGTCATGGTGTGTCTATTTCCCATAGAAGTCATGGCTCTACAGGAAATAGCCAAGATCCCGGAAAAGTATGGAAAGGGAAAAAAATGGCCGGACAGATGGGAAATGTCCGCGTAACTTTAAACAACCTTCAAGTAATGTCTACAGATGATGATAGAGGATTAATATTAGTTAAGGGTGGTGTTCCAGGGCCTAAGGGAAGTTGGGTCTTTCTCAAAGATTCTAAGAAAAAGGCATTACCACCCGGAGTTCCTTATCCCGCAGGAATTAGAAAAGATCCTGCTAACGAAAAAAATAGCGGTGTAAATAAAGTAGCAGAGTTTAATGAATCATCTATACAAGATACAGATGCTTCACAAAGTAAAGAAAAAGATTCTCCTGCATTAGGAGATAAAGAAAAATGAAAACAGATATAATTACTATAGACAATAAGAAAGATGGACAAATTGAACTTTCTGATAAAATTTTTAAGAGTGATATAAGGAAAGATATATTACACCGTATGGTAAGATGGCAGCTTGCTAAACGACGCTCGGGAACTCATAAGGCTAAAGAAAGGAATGCGATTTCAGGTTCACAAGCTAAGATCTCTAGTCAAAAAGGCACAGGTAGGGCACGTCATAGCACAAGAAAAGTAGTTCAATTTAGAGGAGGAGGAGTGGTTCACGGACCAAGACCGAGGGATCATGCTCATAACTTATCAAAAAAAATTAGGAAGTTGGCAATGTGTGTTGCCTTATCATCTAAAGTGAAAGAAGGTATATTTATTGTCATCATATCGTTTTCAGCCATGGATCATAAAACTAAAAATATTTCAAAAAAATTATTAAATTTAGGGGTAGAATCAGCTTTTTTAATAGGTGGATTGAATGTTGAAAAAAACTTTAGATTAGCTGTGAATAATATACCTAGGATTGATTTAGTTACAGTTGCAGGAGCAAATGTCTACGACATACTTAGAAGAGAGATGCTAGTTATAAGTTTAGACGGGCTAGAGGAACTTCAAAGGAGGTTAGCGTGAGTATAAATGTTAAAAACTATGATGTCCTTTTGTCTCCTATAGTTACTGAAAAAGCTAGTTTGATCTCTGAAAATAACCAAGTTGCTTTTAAGGTAGCCTTAAAAGCGTCTAAAATAGATATAAAAAATGCTATTGAATCAATATTTAAAGTAAAGGTTAAGGCTGTTAATACTATTGTTACCAAAGGAAAAATTAAAGTATTTAAAGGAAAAAAAGGCCGAAGGTCTGACTATAAAAAAGCTATAGTTACTTTGGCAGAAGGTAATAGTATAGATTTATCAGGTGGAGTGTAACGTGGCGTTAAAACACTATAATCCAAGAACTTCATCTCTACGACAATTGGTTACAGTAGATCGATCGGAGTTGCATAAAGGAGCACCAGAAAAAAGTTTAACTAAAGGTATAAGTAAATCTGGAGGAAGAAATAATGCAGGTAGGACTACGGTATGGTGGAGAGGAGGAGGGCATAAGCGAAGCTATAGAAAGATAGACTTTAGAAGAAATAAATATGATCAAAATGCTAAGGTAATACGTTTAGAATATGACCCGAATCGTTCATCTTTTATCGCTCTTATTCAATATGAAGATAATACGAAGAATTATATAATTGCACCACAAAGGATAGGTATTGGTGATACCGTTGTTTCTGGAAACAAAGTTGACATTAAACCAGGTAATTGTATGCCTCTTAAAAATATACCAACAGGTACTATTATTCATAATATAGAGATGAAGCCTGGAAAGGGAGGTCAGATGACTCGTTCAGCTGGCACTTATGCTCAATTAGTTGGCAAAGATAGAGGACACGCGATTCTTAGATTGACTTCAGGAGAACAACGCCTGGTATCGAGTGAATGTCGAGCGACTGTAGGTGCAGTGTCTAATTCTGATCACAAAAATATAAATTTAGGTAAAGCAGGAAGAAATAGATGGTTAGGAAAAAGACCTCATGTGAGAGGTGTTGTAATGAATCCAGTTGATCATCCGCATGGAGGAGGAGAAGGAAGAACTTCTGGTGGGCGCCATCCTGTTACTCCTTGGGGTGTATCCACTAAAGGAAAGAGAACAAGAAATAATAAACGTACGGATAAATATATAGTCCGATCTAGAAAAAAATAAGGAGAAGTATTGTGGCACGGTCAGTTTGGAAAGGACCATTTGTAGATGGACATCTTTTAAAAAAGGTCCAGATATTGACAGAAAAAGGATCTAAATCTCCAGTTAAGACATGGTCTAGACGGTCAACTATTTTGCCACAATTCGTGGGGACAACTTTTTCTGTGTATAACGGAAAAAAATTTATTCCTGTGTTAGTTACTGAAGAAATGGTTGGACATAAACTAGGAGAGTTTGCACCTACCAGAACATATTTTGGTCATACAGCTGATAAAAAAGCTAAAAGAGGTTAAATGATATGGGTAAAAAGAAGGCAGAAAGAAAACTAGACGACAATTCTGCAATGGCAATGGCTCGTAGTATAAGGGTTAGCCCCCAGAAACTTAATTTAGTAGTTCGCACTATTAGAGGTTTAAGTGCATCTCGAGCTAGAAACCATCTATCTTTGTCTAGGAAAAGGATTTCAAAAGATGTTGTAAAAGTCTTAGATTCAGCTATAGCAAATGCCGAAAACAATCATAGTCTAGATGTAGATAGACTGGTTATTTCTGAGGCATTTGTCGGAAAGTCTATAACTATGAAAAGATTTAGACCAAGGGCTAGAGGCAGGGTAGGGAAAATTATAAAACCTTTTAGTCGCCTTACTATAATAGTTAGTGAACAACAGGAGAATATATAATGGGACAAAAGGTTAATCCAATTGGTTTAAGATTAGGTATTAATCGCACATGGGATTCCAGATGGTATGCAGAGACAGATGAGTATGCGCGTCTACTGCATGAAGATATTCATATCCGTAAGTATCTTAGTGCTAAGTTAAAAGGATCAGGAGTGAGTAAAATAATAGTGGAGAGACCTGCTAAAAAAGCACGAATAACAATTCATACTGCACGTCCAGGCGTAGTTATAGGTAAAAAAGGTGCTGATATAGACAAAATGCGTGAAACAATTTCTAAAATGGTAAATAGTGATGTTCAGCTAAATATAGTAGAAATCAGAAAGCCAGAAATTGATGCGCAACTAGATGCAGAAGGAATAGCTGCGCAATAAGAGAGAAGTGTAGCTTTTAGGAGGGCAATGCAAAGATCAATGCAGTCTGCAAATAGATTGGGCGCAAAGGGAGT
>CAYMQD010000241.1:0-5780 GCA_964392475.1 uncultured Alphaproteobacteria bacterium | reverse complement strand
TTCAATGGATGAACAAATAAGGCTGGAATCAATAAAATCGTTACTAAAAATTGGAGCAGATAAAAGATTTCATGGTGAAATAGGATGGGTAGTAGAACATAGCGAAAGGGTAAGGCCAAAAGCGGCCGTAAATGCAGTTAGACACCAAAAACAGCCAATTCTAAGAGCAGAAATGGAAAAAAAAATTAGTCAAATATTAATTCAACACATAAATGATAAAAACATTGAAATTCAATATCAATCTTTAAAAGGTTTATCTGCATTAGGAAAATACGCATCACCAGCTAAACCTTCATTAATAAATCTTTTAGGGAGCTCAAATCCTAGAATTAGAAAAGCTTCCTCTGAAGTTCTCGGGGCTATGGATGACTCTGGCCACGTAGCAATACCAGATCTTGTAGATGCCTTGGCTGATTTGGATGATAGCGTAAAATGGGCAGCTAGCAGGGCTTTAATTAACTTTGGTGTTCATTCTTTACCAGAACTTATCTATATACTCGAGAATGAAGATTCTGATTATTATCCTGGTATTTTAAATACATTGGGGGGTATAGGTATTAATGCATCCGAAGCAGCACCTTATGTATCAAATTTAATTTTTTCTAATGATCCTATGATAAGAGTTTTAGTAATTGAAACTCTGGGTAAAATATCAGATAGAGAAGATAAAATAATTTCTACTTTAGAAAGTGCTTTGAATGATGATTATCAAGAAGTAAGAGATGCAGCAAAATGGGCACTAAATAAAATAAAAAATTATAATAAGGATTATCAATGATATTGACATTTCTACAAGCCAAAAGGATTTTTAAATTTATTTATCTAACTTTTTTTATATTCTTTTGGATTACTCAAGGAACATATGCTGAAGAAGATAAGATAGAAGTTGACTTAGAACTAATTTTAGCAATAGACGTCTCTTCGAGTGTTGATGAAATAGAATATCGATTGCAGATGCAAGGTATAGCAAATGCTTTTAGACATCCCGACGTGATTTCTGCCATGCGATCATCCGGGTCAAAGGGTATAGCAGTTAGTCTAATTCAGTGGTCAGATAATAGGGAGCAAACTTTTGCAGTAGACTGGAGACATATCCAAAATCAAACAGAGGCGATAAACTTCTCAAGAGAAATACTTTATACACCGAGAAAAATATCAGGAGGTCAAACGTCTGTTGCAGGAGCTATTTCATTTGCATTAAATGAGTTTGCCTCTAATGAATATATAGGTGCACGTCAAGTAATAGATGTATCGGGTGATGGAAGAGCTAATACAGGTATACATCCCATGTCTTTAAGAGATTTGGCAATTGATAGTGGTGTTACTATCAATGCTCTTACAATTCTTAATGAAGAACCTTTTCTTAATGAATATTACGAATATAGTGTTATTGGAGGTCAAGGAGCTTTTGTTATGATAGCTGAAGATTACACAGATTTTGCTACGGCTATTTTTCAAAAATTATTGAGAGAAATTGGTCTTCCACTAGCATACAATGATAAAGGTCTAAATCAGGAGAATGCGTTTTTAATAGAGAAAACTCCTAAGTGATTGGAATATATTTTTTAAAACCAAGGCGATTATTATTGGTTGAGGATTGCATCTTGTCTCTTTTTTTCCTCAAGGACAGCATTATATCCTTCTTCAAACTCTCCGGCTTTTTTTCGTTCTTTATACATCCATCTCATGTATGCCATAATTCTCCATATATCTTCATCTTCGATGGTCCTAGAAAATCCGCCCATTTGAGTCGGTTGTCCATTCACTGTAAGTCCACCTGCAATTACAGAATAAAGTTCTAGGTTTGAACTCCCACTTTTTTTAAACTTTCCACAGGTTAGACAGGGCCCTTTTGCACCAATCCCTCTACTTCCATGACAATACGTGCATCTAGCATTAAATCTTTCTCCACCTGCTTTAATATTATCTAAACTATCTTCAAATGGGTTTGGAACATCATCTTCATGTCCGTATTTCCACTCCGCTGCTTCAGGATAATTTATGTTAAGAGCCATAAAAATAATATATGTGCAAATTGGTAACATAAAAAGCACTCTAGTAGTTTTATAAATATTCATCGAAAATGCCCTTAAGTTATAGGAAATATAATTATTACATTGGCGGAAAATATGGCATATTATATCTTTTGACTATATTTTGCATATCACCATTACCGATTAATTCTGATATTCCTTTATTAAGAAAATTTAGTAACTCTGTGTCTTCTTTTGGGACAGCGATACCTAAGTTCCACATTAATTCTTGAGGAGGATCATATGAAACTATTCTTAGGTTTTTGTCTTTATGTTTACGCAGTGCTTTTGGAATTCCAGAAGACCAAACTATTGCAGCGTTTATTTCTTTTTTTGCTAGTGCATCTGTAATTTGGCGATTCTTTAAAAAAAGTTCCCTTCTATCTTTGTACTTTCCCGAGTTATTATAGATGAAATATCCATCTGCAACAGTTGCCATAGCAACGCCAATTTTTTGATCGGTTTCTAGTATTTCCTGTAGAGAATTAACATTAGGTAAACTATCATTTACCATAGGTACATAAGCGAGTGCAGTATATGGAATGGTAAACACTAAGTCTTTTTCTGCAAGTTCATCTGCAGCTTCTCCTTTAGTATCCATACCAATACCTAAAAAGAAGTGGCAACGTCCTCTCGATATTGAATTACGTAAAGCCTTACCAAGCCCGCCCCTTGTTCCAGTATCTGCCCAATAAATATCAAGTGAAAAATCTGCACTGTTTGCTATTCTTTCTGCAAGATCTATATCTACTCCTTTGGGATAATCATTGGAAGAAGATAGTGGCCAATTATAGGGATCAGCACAAGCTATTATTCTAGATTTGCTTTTTATTTCATCGAAAAGTTTTCCTGCTATAGCATTTTGGCAAATTAGCATAAAAGAAAAAAAATACGTAATTATATGTAAAAATTTTATTGTTTGTTTGTTAGTCACTTTTGATATTCCGTAAATTTATTTATTAGTTTTTTTGTCATCTATGTGGCTTTAATACACTTAAGAAATAAACATTAAGTAAGAATTTCAGCCTTTAATAATCTTCTTAATAAAGCTCTATACATCTACGCATACAGCTTTAGCAAAAAGTCTAATTTCCAGTCTTACAGGGAGAGCACCATAGGCGCTCTCCCCAAAAAATAAAACTTAGAGTTGAAAAGATTTAACGTTTACTTAACAGCGAACGTAAAAGCTCCTCCTCCTTTGGTATGATTTTTCAACCATTCGCCAAATGTTAGCGGCCAAATTCCACCACCACCAGCAACTACAACGAATGCAACATATTGGGTTCCATTATAGGAGTATGATGTTGGATTTCCATGAACACCAGTTCCTACATTGAAGCTCCATAGTTCTTCACCAGTTTCGTCATTTACAGCATGAACATAACCCAGTGGATCACCGTAGTATACTAAACCACCACCTGTACAAAGAATACCACTTGTAGCAGGTGCACTAATTGCGTTCATCCATTCAAGTTCACCAGTTGACGCATTGAAAGCCTTAATGGCACCATTACCTTTGTTAAAGGTAATAACCTTTGCACCAAGATACCACTCGCCGCGTTTCCATTCCATTTTCTTGGCTTGGAGGTCCATGGAGAAGTTATATGTTGGAACATATACCATGTTAGTGTCAGGAGAATAACACACTGGGTGCCACTCTTTACCACCGTCTAGTGAAGGAGCTATGTCCTTGGTTACACGATCGTATACAACATCTATAGATGGGTCACCACCTTCTTCCCAAGCCATTATAGGACGACAATTGTTTTTGTCTGGAGAAACACTAGGAGTCCAGTTGATGTGGCCTAATTTACTTGCCCACTGACACCTGCCGTTTGTACGGTCGATAGAATACAGATATCCATTACGATCTCCGTGCAACCATACTTTTTTTCCATCAATGTCGACTAAAACTAATTCGTTTACTCCGTCATAGTCATATGGATCGTTAGGCGTATATTGGAACCAAAATTTAATAGCGCCAGTATCAGGGTCTAATGCTAATGTGCTGTTAGAGTAAAGGTTATCACCTAAACGAACATGACGATCAAAGTCAGGCCCTGGATTTCCTACACCCCAATAAAGAATATTTAAATCATCATCATATGATCCAGTAATCCATGTAGAACCACCACCATATTTGTAGGACTCTCCAGCCCAGGTGTCTACATTAGGCTCCCCTTCAGCAGGTATGGTATAAGTTTTCCATACTTCTGATCCATCATCTGCACTGCGTGCGGCAAGCCATCCGCGAACACCATATTCAGCACCTGCTGTACCAACAATGATTTTCCCTTTAAGCGCCATAGGCATTAAAGTAGCAGTTTCTGCATAAGTATAGTCACCAGTAGCTACATCAAATACAACGTCACCAGTTGCATTATCAAGTGCAACTAGGTGGGAATCTAGAGTAGCTAGATACACATTATCTAGGTAAGGAGCTACACCACGATTAACAACGTCACAGCAAAGTTCTGGATAAACATCAGCAGGAAGTTCTCTTTCATACTTCCATTTAATATTTCCAGTTGCGACATCAGCAGCTATAACCCTATTGAAAGAAGTAGTAACATATACTGTATCACCAACTTTATTCACTTGGCTATCTTGACCTTCTAGAGTACCAAAAGAAAGATACCACTTGGCTCTTAATGACTCTATGTTGTCCCTGTTAATTTGTTGTAAAGGTGTATACCTTGTACTTTGATAGTCTCTACCATAATGCATCCAGTCATTTGGATTTTTATCTGCATTAAGCAGCATGTCATCAGACACGTAGTTTGGTTGTTGCTTAGGAGCTGCTAGAACATCAACACCCTGTGCTAGAACACTAGAAGTGCCCATGCAAAGTGCGGTAATGAATCCTACAGCAGCTAAACACTGTTTTAAATATCGGGTCATATATTATCCCTCCCTAAAGTTCATTGTTCGACGGTTACAAATTCCATAATACTAAAAATAAAACCATAATTATATAATTAAATACAGTTTATTGTGTAAAATAAATAGAATCGCTCCCTGATAGAAATTTAAACTGTTTTTTATAACTTTTTCAAGCAAATTTTTTGTTTTTTTAAGTTTTTTTTATATTATTTTTTTTAAAGGGATTTTTTTTATTTTAATGAGAGGTGGGCAACGCGATTCATCAAAATAATCAACTTCACAATCTAGACATTGAAAACACTCATTCATGTTTATTTTTCCATCAGTAGCTATGGCTTGTACGGGGCAGGATTGTTCACATAGATGGCAAGGATTACCGCATTCGGGTCTTCTTGGCAACATATTTAGGAAATGAAAGCGACCTAAAAGAGCTAATATTCCACCAAGTGGGCATGCAAATCTACAAAAAAACCTCTCAGAAAAAAGACCAATTCCTATTAATGAAAGGGCATATATAACATAGGGGAGTGAACGATCAAAATAAGAAGTTATTGCAGTTTTAAATGGCTCTATTTCAATTATTTTTTCTGAAGATTCTCCACCTTTTACTGTTAAAATTATTATAAGGATGACTACTAAGTACTTTAGTGACCATAGTCTTTCGTTAATATAAAAAGGTATTTTCATTTTTGGTATTTTGATGAACCTTGCAAATTGATATTGTAGCTCTTGTAGTGCTCCAAAAGGACATAGCCATCCGCAAAACACACCTCTGCCAAGCAATACTAATGAAATAAGCGTATATATAAAGATTATTGCAATAAGTGGCTCGAATAAAAACTGAGTAAGTCCCTTAGCTAAAAC
>CAYMQD010000240.1:0-4811 GCA_964392475.1 uncultured Alphaproteobacteria bacterium | reverse complement strand
TTTATATTACTAATCATGGAGCTAGAGGAGGAGACTGGTTTGGAGAAGCTAAAATGGGAGAAAATTATGGTTGGAAAGTTTTAGGTTGGGGGGGGAGAAATTATTCAGGAACTACAATTGGTCCAAAGTGGAAAACAGGTTTTACCAAAGCAATCCATTATTGGGTTCCCTCTATAGCAACAAGTGCTTTAACTATTTATCAAGGTAAAGAATTTAAACAATGGAATGGCAATGCATTGATTGCCTCTCTTAAAGACCAATCATTAAGAAGATTAATTTTTAATGATCTATCAAATGTAAAAGAAGAAATCATTTTTAAAAATAAAATAGGAAGAATAAGAGTTATTCAAATCCACCCTTTAAACGGAAAAATATATTTTTTAAGTGAAAGCGCGTTGTGGATTATGGAAAAAAAATAGGTATATGCTTGAGACACGCTTAATGTAGATATCAAGAATATAGGTTGTAAACTTTTTTAAAATTGTGTTGTTAGGAGTTTTCTATATTTATTATACTAATTCTAACTCATAAACTTAAGATTATTAAACTAGAAAAATGATAGGAAATTAAATGAGCAATAAAACAGTTTATTTTGTAGGGGATGTTGATATCCATAACTTAGAAAATTATAAGATATATATGGAGCAGGTAAAGCCATTGGTGGAAAAGTTTGGTGGTGAGTATTTGACAAGAGGCGGTCCGATGGAAGCAATAGAGACTAATCTTTGGAATCCAACGAGGATGGTTCTTTTAAAATTTCCTAACAAACAGTCTGCACTAAATTGGATGAATTCTGAAGAATATAAACCCGTTAAAAAACTAAGACAGGAAAACTCTTCAGGAACTTTTGTATTATTAGAAGGCATATAGAAAATTAATAAATATTTTAGAATTTTTATATGAATAGAATGTGTTTTAATTTAAATGCTAATATTTAATATTCATAATATAAAAATATTTTTTATGAAGGTAAAATAAAAATGCAAGATATAGATAGCAATAAATTGGACGATAAAATAAATAATCAAATTAGAAAGTTTCTCAAACAAGTAGGAATAAATTCACACCGTAAAATCAATGAACGGGTTAGAGAAGGTAATAATGTAAGAGTGTGCTTGTCACTTGAAATTGATGGTCAGCATTCTGATAACTATGAGGTTGAAATTAAAGTTTGAATAAATTCTTATTAAGAAAGAAATTTTATATAAGCCCTAGACTTTACTTTTTTAAAACTTACAGAAAAAATTATTTAATAATAAAAAACACTTAAACAATAGATGTTTAAGCTCAAAAACAATTTAAAAAGACAATAGTCCATATAGGTAATTAATTTTATTTAATAAATATTTTCATAAAGGATTTGCATATGACAGCATATTTGTTGGTTCGTGCAGAAGTAGAAGAAGCAAGCAGATATAAATTTGATAAGTGGTATGAGAATGAACACTTACCCAGCGCGCTTCGTGAATTTAGAGATTCTATAAGCGCCTGGCGTGCTTGGAGTGATGTTGAAGAAGGTGTGCATCTTGCCTTTTATGAATTTCCAAATCTTACCGCTGCTCATGATTTATTAAATTCTGATTTGATGAAAAACTTTATTGCAGAATTTGACCGTAATTGGGAGAGAAAAGTAAAAAGAACCAGGGATGTTTTTGCAATAAATCAAATATTAAATAAAACAAATTAAAAATATAATAATGATTTTGAAAAAGAGAAAATCAGCTATTCCTAAAGTTTTAATTGATAATGAACGAGTCAGGGTAACTGAATATTTTTTTGCCCCAGGGTCTGAAACAGGATGGCATAAACACTTGTGGGATTATATAGTAGTTCCTCAAACAGATGGTAATTTATTGTTGGAAAGTATAGAAGGGCAAGAGACAAGGACGACTCTTTTTAGAGGTGATCCTTATTACCGTAAGGCAGGTGTTGAACATAATGTAATAAATTCAGGTAAGTTGGAATTGACATTTATAGAAATAGAAATTAAGGCATATCCTTTATAATAAAATATTAATTTTACATTTATTATTTTTATCATCCTTTAGTAATTATTGAAAAACTATACAAAAGATTTAAGCAGAATAAATATTTTAAAATTGTTTAATGTATCATATATAGTTTTTAGCAATTAGAGGTTACATTATGAATATTAGTCGGGGGATGATATATAAAAAGATTCTAGATGGATTTCGTTCTTCGAAAATTCTACTTTTATACTTGTGGGGAATAAAAGTAGAAAAAAAGGTTCATAATTATTTTTGGGATGTGGTAACTGTAAATTTAAAATCTGTAATAGACCTATATAATTTAGAAAAATTTGAAAACTATTTAGATATGGGGTGTGGTCACATAGCCATATTGGGAATATATTTTAAAAAAAAATACCCTCTTAGCAATGTGACTTCAGTAGATATTTACAAGGAATTTATAGATAATGCAAAAATAACATCATATTTAAATACTACTGATATTACTTTTATTCATAGTAATCTTTTTGAAAAACTATGCAAAAAGTACGATTGTATATCCTTTAATCCTCCATATAAACCTGATAAGTATAAAGAAAAAGATAAGCGATCATATAAAAAAACTACCTATTCTGGAAAAGACGGTCTGAATATATCTAGGAAATTTCTTTATGAAGCACCAAAATATTTGGATAAAAATGGTAGAATATTTTTAGGAATAAATAATTTTTTTGTTTCAAGAGAGTCTTGTTTAGAAATGATAAAATATTCTAATTTTGTAATAGAAAAAGAACATAAAAGGCGTTTTAACTCTTCAACGATATATGAATTACGACTAAATTTATAGAATTGAATAGATTGTAGAATGAAAAAAACAAATAAAAAAAGAAATATATTTTTAGGTATAAATTTAGAAATGGATCCTTCTGCTGCTATAGTCGAAAATGGAAAGGTTTTGGCATATAGCGAAGAAGAGAGACATATAAGAATAAAACATGCCCAAAATTACTATCCTAAGGAATCTATAAAATATTGTTTATTTAAGGCAAAATGTAAAATATCGGATGTAACAGCAATAACTATAAATTGGAATCTAACGGGGTATAATGATGGATATATAGAATCATTCTATGAAAAAATGAGAGAAAAATATCCTATCGATCTAAATACTATAAACTGGCAAAAAAGAAATCTTCAAAAAAGATCTTGGGAAGAATATAAAGGTTTACATGAGAAAGAGCTAAAGAAGATCTTTGGAAATATAAAAATACCACAAATAAAAGATTTTCCTCATCATTACACACACGCTTTTCAAACGTTTAAACAGTCTAATTTTTCTGAAGCAATATGTATCACAATAGATGGGTCCGGAGACGAACATTGTACTGTGGTGTGGCAATGTACTGATGGTCATATTAAGCCTATATATGAAATTTATATGCCTCATTCTTTAGGCTGGTTTTATGCAGCCATCACAGAGTATTTAGGTTTTCAAGCATATGATGGAGAATACAAAGTTATGGGTTTAGCTGCATATGGAAAACCGAATGCATTAATAAGAAAACATCTAGGGCAACTTATTAAAATTTCATCAGATGGTATTGGGTATGAAATTGCTCCAGAATTTATCCATTATGGCAAACACACTTTTTCGGATAGGTATACTGATGATTTAGTGAATCTACTAGGAACTTTGCCAAGAAAGGAAAATGAAGAAATTAGTGATTGGTATAAAAGTCTAGCTTATGAAACACAGAAAATATTAGAAGATACTGTTATTCGTATTATTTCCTGGGCAGTAAATAAAACGAATATAAGAAATATATGTGTAGGAGGAGGAGTCGGTTTAAATGTAAAATTAAATAGTAGAATTTTTGAACTTACAGATGTGGATGATGTTTTTGCCCATCCTTTATGCGGAGATTCTGGTGCTGCGTGTGGATCAGCACTTCTAGGAAGTTATTTTTTTGAAAAGTCAGTTCCTGAAAAACTATCCACATTAGCTCTTGGACATGAAGAATCAAACAATGATATAGAAAATATATTAAGAATTTCAAAAGTACATTTTGAAAAGAAAAAAGATATTGCACTTACAGTTGCTGGATTACTTGATAAAGGTTTTATTGTAGGTTGGTTTCAGGGAAGAATGGAGGCTGGACCCAGAGCGCTTGGACAAAGAAGTATTTTGGCGAATCCTACTAAAGAAATATATAGAGATAAAGTCAATGAGATAGTAAAATTTAGAGAAGAATGGAGGCCATTTTGCCCTTCAATATTAGAAGATTACGCAGAAACTTATTTTAACTATTATACTCATGCTCCATTCATGATTATATCTTTTAGGGCAAATGATAAACTTCAAAAAGATGCTCCGGCCATCGTGCATGTTGATGGTACAGTAAGAGCACAGTTTGTTAACAAGGATACTAACTATCTCTATTACAGTTTGATTAACTCATTTAGGAAGAAAACAGGCGTTGCGGCAGTACTAAACACCTCATTTAATATTAAAGGAGAGCCAATAGTTTGTAGTGCACGTGATGCATTAAGAACCTTCTGGACTTCTGGGATAGATGTTCTAGCAATTGGAGATTTTATTGTATATAAAACAGCATTGGAACCTAAAAAATAAACAATTTTTTTGGAAAGTTATTTGAACATAAAAAAATCACATGAATTTAATAAAAGAAGCTATATAACTCTTATAAAAAATTTTATTAAGTTAGGTTATGAGATTAGAAATTTTGATGATGTAAATCCAGCAAGTAAGCATTTGATACTTCGGCATGATATTGATATGAGTATTAGAGCTGCCAGAGATTTAGCCCTTTTAGAAAAAAA
>CAYMQD010000239.1:0-3586 GCA_964392475.1 uncultured Alphaproteobacteria bacterium | reverse complement strand
TGGTTAGCTCCAACTTAATACTCAGAACAGAACCAAGATTTAAAGCTTTGAAAAAAATGATGGATGAAGGGGAATTTGGAAAAATATTTTATATGGAAGGAGATTATCTGCATGATATTTTGTGGAAGCTAACTAATGGATGGAGAGGTAAAATGAATTTTTATAGTGTTATATATGGCGGAGGAATTCATTTAATAGACTTAATGAGATGGCTGCATGGTAAAGAAGTAATCGAAACCTGTGGGATGAGTAACAAAATACTAACTGAAAAATCTATATATAAACATCCAGATCTTACATGCAATATACTCAAATTTGAAGATGAAGTCATAGCTAAGACAACCACAACTTTTGGACCTAAAAGGCCAAAGTTTCATGCATTAAATATATACGGGAGTAAAAAGACTTTTATAAATGACAGGCCACATGGACAAATTTTTGAAAATGATCAAATAGGTACGGCTCAGCAAATCAAAATTCCTTATCCTATACATAATAAGGGAGGTTTAATCCCAAATTTTATTGATTCTATAAGAAATAATATAGAACCTAGTGTTTCCTATTTAGATATATTCCGAGTAATGGATATTTGTATTGCCTCATGGGAGGCAGCAGAAAAAGGTAAGACTATCAAATTATCATACTTAGTATAAAATTTTTACACGTTTAATTTACTAGAGTTTTAAAATGCAAATAAATAAAAAACTTGCCATAAACGGAGGAGAGCCGACTTTAGACTTTTCCTTAAGTCCCTACAAATCTTTAGGAAAAAAAGAATCTGATTACGTCAATAAAGTCCTTGGATCACAGAATTTATCTGGCTTTTATGGGAGTCCTGGAGAAAACTTTTATGGAGGAAAATATGTTAGGGAATTAGAAAAAAGGTGGTGTGAAAGATTTGGTTGTAAATATGCTGTTTCTATAAACAGTAATACTTCTGGTTTATTTGCAGCTATTGGGGCACTAGGTCTAAATCCGGGAGAAGAAATTATTATGCCCGCCTTAACTATGTCTGCAACTGCAGTTGCACCTTTGTTTTGGGGTGTAATACCTGACTTTGTTGACGTAGATAGAGAAACCTATACCTTAGATATTGATGAGGTAGAATCAAGTATTAATAAAAATACTAAAGCTATAATGGCCGTTAATCTTTTTGGTCATCCAGCTAAGTTACATGAGCTGAAGAGTCTAGCTCTAAAAAGAGGTCTATATTTAATAGAAGACAATGCACAAGCTCCTTTGGGCTCTGAGGATGGAGAGTTGTGTGGTACAATAGGCGATATAGGTGTCTTTAGTTTAAATGTTCATAAGCATATTCATTCTGGAGAAGGGGGCATATGTGTAACAAATAATGAAGAGTTAGCAAAGAGACTTGCGTTAATTAGAAATCATGGAGAAAATGTTCACGAATGGCTTAATTTTGATTCACCTGCTAATTTAATTGGACTAAACCTAAGAATGACCGAGCTTTCTGCGGCTGTTGCAATAAGTCAACTTGAAGATATAAATATGCATGTAGAGAAAAGAGAAAAAATAGCAAAAAAACTATCAGATGCATGTAAAAACCTTAAAGGAATAATACCTCCAAAAGTACGAATTAATTGTAGACATAATTACTATTGTTGGGTTTTGAGAATAGATGAGGATATATTAGGAGTTAATAGGAACGCTTTTAGTAGGGCTTTATTGGCAGAAGGTTTTCCACATACCGAAGGATATATAGAACCGCTATATATGTTACCAACTTTTAAAAATAAACTAGCTATAGGAAATAGAGGTTGGCCTTTTACATTGTCAAATAAAAATTATATAGAAGGTCTATGCCCTATTTCAGAGAGCTTACATAAAAAGGAAATACTTTTTTTTGAACCTTGCGCTTGGGAATTAGATGATAATGTTTTAGATCTATTATGTGAGTCTATTGTGAAGGTTCATAAAAACTTGGAACAACTTGTCTAATCAATTGAATCAAAATAGTGGTAAAATAGTGGCAAGTATAGAGGCAAGGATGTCTTCTTCACGCTTGCCTGGAAAAATGCTTTTAGATATATATGGAAAACCTGTTATACAGAGAGTTGTAGAAAGATTACAAAGGTCTAAATTAGTTAATGATATAGTGATAGCAACTTCTACTAATAAAAAAGATGATGTGATAGAGAGCTGGGCTCTATTAAATAATATAGCTTGTTATCGTGGAAGCGAGAAGAATGTTCTTCAAAGAGTTATAGATGCTCATATAATGATGAACAGTGAAATAGTTGTAGAAGTCTCTGGGGATACACCACTTCTAGATCAGTCTGTAATAGATTTAGGTATTAAAACGTTTTATAGACATAATTATGATGTGGTTTCTAATACTTGGTGTCAGAGTTACCCGCAAGGAATAGATGTACAAGTCTTTAGAAGAAAAACATTGCAGGAAATTCCTCAAAGCAATGTTGATATTTCAATAAAAGAACATGTTTCCTTATATTTTTATGAAAATCCTCATATTTATAAAATATTTCACTTAAAGGCTCCACCAAAGTGGAATCTTCCAGAACAGCGTTTACAATTAGACTATAATGAAGATCTTAAATTGATCAGAAGAATATACGAAAGTTTGGAACCTAAATATGGGCACTCATTTGGAATTGATGAGGTAATAAAATTGTTTTCCAGCATGCCAGAATTAAAATTAATCAACTCACATTGTGTTGAAAAACCGCTTAGATGAAAAAGCCTTTTAAAACAGTTTTAGTAGGATTTGGAAAAATATCTGATGGTTTACAAGAAGACAAACTTTATAATAAATGTTTTGTAAGGGGTACTCATGCAGAAATACTAAAAGATCATCCATTATTTGATTGGTCTGGTGTCGTAGATGTGAGGAAAGAGGCTTGTAAAAAAGCTAAGAGAAGATGGGGTATAGTGAATGCTACACAATCAATAGAGGAAATGCTTAATAAGGTTTCTCCGGAGGTATTAGTTTTGGCAACTCCACCGATTCAGAGATTGGATATAGTAAAAAAAATACCATCTCTTAAGGCAATTCTAACTGAGAAACCAATATCAACGGATTTTATCGAAACTAAAAAGTTTGTTAATTATTGCAAAAATAATAATATATTATTGCAAACAAATTATTGGCGTAGGGGCAATAAAAAATTTCGTCTATTAGCTGCTAACGGTATTGCAAAATCATTAGGAAATATTCAAGCTGTTTTTTCTACTTATGGTAATGGAATACTTAATAATGGTACGCATTTAATTGATTTTGTTTTAATGTTATTGGGTCCAATTAAATTTGTTTCTAGCCAGTCAAATATAAATAAAAATTTTTTTTCTCCTATAATAAAAGACTTTAATGCATCATTTTCTTTATATTTAAAATCGGGAGTTACAGTTAATATTCAGGCTTTAGATTTTTCTAATTATAGAGAGATAAGTGTTGATATTTGGGGCTCAAAAGGAAGATTGTCTATTATTCAAGAAAGTCAAAAAGCATTGTTTTATATAAAAAACAAGCATAGGGGTTTATCTTTTGAAAATGAAATTTCGTCAGATAAGTCTAAAGACGTGAATATTTTTGATCCTTATAGTTTTT
>CAYMQD010000238.1:0-3416 GCA_964392475.1 uncultured Alphaproteobacteria bacterium | reverse complement strand
ATATAAGCTTTTGGTTGCTTGTACCTGCTTTTATTTTGCTAATGGCAAGTCCATGGGTGCAGGGAGGTGCGGGAACAGGATGGACAATCTATCCTCCACTTTCTAGCTCACTTGGTCATCCAGGTCCTGCCATGGATATGGCCATTTTGAGTTTGCATTTAGCTGGTGCTTCATCCATTTTAGGTGCGATAAATTTTATTACTACTATATTTAACATGCGTGCTCCAGGAATGACGCTTCACAAAATGCCCTTATTTGTATGGTCCATTTTAGTTACGGTTTTTTTGTTAGTTTTGTCATTGCCCGTTTTGGCAGGTGCAATAACTATGTTATTAACAGACAGAAATTTTGGAACTGCGTTCTTTGCTCCAGAATTAGGTGGAGACCCTATTCTTTTTCAACACCTATTTTGGTTTTTTGGTCATCCTGAAGTATATATATTAATCCTTCCAGGCTTTGGAATAGTAAGCCAAATTATAGCTACATTTTCTAAAAAGCCTGTTTTTGGATATTTAGGAATGGCTTATGCCATGGTATCTATCGGTGTGGTTGGTTTTGCTGTTTGGGCACACCATATGTATACGGTTGGTATGGATGTAGATACCAAAGCCTACTTTACAGCAGCTACTATGGTTATTGCCATACCTACAGGAATAAAGATATTTAGCTGGATTGCAACTATGTGGGGAGGATCTATTAGGTTTTCTACACCTATGCTATTTTCTATGGGTTTTATATTTTTGTTTACTGTAGGTGGCGTTACAGGTGTTGTTCTTGCAAATGCAGGCGTTGATACAGTGCTTCATGATACTTACTATGTAGTAGCTCATTTTCATTATGTTTTATCTTTGGGAGCAGTATTTACTTTATTTGCGGGTTTTTATTATTGGATAGGAAAAATCTCAGGAAAACAATATCCAGAATGGATGGGAAAGATTCATTTCTGGCTTATGTTTATAGGTGTAAATTTAACTTTTTTCCCAATGCATTTTTTAGGATTACAAGGGATGCCTAGAAGGTACCCTGATTATCCTGATGCTTACGCAGGCTGGAATGAAATAGCTACTATTGGGGCATACATATCAGCTTTTGGAGTTGTTTGGTTTATACTTCTAATAGCACGTACATTTACCTCTGGTGAAAAATGTGCAGATAATCCATGGGGAGTTGGTGCTGATACCTTAGAATGGAAGACTACATCACCACCACCATTTCATACTTATGAGGAACTTCCAATTATAGAGGAAAAAAATCATTGAAATTATTTAAATTTTGTTTATTTAAGTTTCGTATAATATGAAGTTGAATACGGAATTAGAAAAATATTCTGGTGAATATAGTTTTATAGAGAAGATAAGAGATTCAAATTTAATTGATTTTTTTCTCCTCATGAAACCTAGGGTGATGTCACTTGTTATTTTTACTGTTTTTGTAGGTATGAGTTTAGCCCCAGGAAACCAA
This sequence comes from uncultured Alphaproteobacteria bacterium, assembly GCA_964392475.1. Lineage (GTDB taxonomy): Bacteria > Pseudomonadota > Alphaproteobacteria > TMED109 > TMED109 > CAYMQD01. The sequence continues at coordinate 1,955 of CAYMQD010000238.1, read as the reverse complement.
CACCCTTTTTTCTCAATTATAACTATTTTTACTATAGCTTTAGGGGCTGGTTCGGCGGCAGTTATCAACATGTGGTACGATAGGGATATAGATTTAGTAATGAGTAGAACTAAAGAACGTCCTATACCTAGTGGAAAAATTGCCTCAGATGATGCTTTAGCATTTGGAATAATCTTAGCTATATTTTCTATACTTATTTTATTTCTTGTTTCAAACTTTTTATCAGCATTTCTATTATTTGCAACTATATTCTTTTATGTTTTTATATATACTATTTGGTTGAAGAGAAGAACTGTGCAAAATATAGTTATAGGAGGGGCATCAGGAGCATTGCCTCCATTAATTGGATGGACCTCAGTTACTGGAACACTTGATATTCTTCCATTTATGATGTTTTTAATTATATTTTTATGGACTCCCCCTCATTTCTGGGCACTTTCACTATATCGAGTATCAGATTATGAGAAAGCTGCTATTCCGATGTTACCAGTTATAAAGGGTAAGTCAGTAACAAGAAAACATATATTTATTTATTCTTTATGCCTTTTTGCCGCATCGTTTTCTCCGAGTATTATAGGTTTTGGCGGAAGTGTGTACTTTATCGGTGCATTAATTTTAGGTTTGGTATTTATTTGGATGGCTTACTTGGTGCTGATGCAAAAGCTATTAGCAGAGCAACGCTTATTTGGCTATTCAATATTTTATCTTTTTTCTATATTTCTTTTAATGGTAATAAGCAACATTTTATAAAATATAAGAGGATTTACCTATGAAAAAAGAAAATATAAAAGGTCAAGACTTTAGGCAAAGGCAGAGAGTTAAAAATATAGTGATGGCTCTATTTATAATTGCTCTTTGTATACTTTTTTATACTATATCAATATTAAAAATGAGTGGATCCGATGTATGAATACTAACTATGGTACAAATCGAAATAAAACTACAGCATTCATGATTATGCTTTTTGTAATATTTATGATTTGTTTGTCTTACGCTTCCGTCCCACTTTATGATTTATTTTGTAAGGTTACGGGGTATGGGGGAACACCTGCGATAACAAAAAATTTACCTATTGAAATAGATAAGACTGTTAAGGTAAGGTTTAATACAGATATAGGAAGAAATATGCCTTGGGCATTTAAACCTTTGCAAGGTGAACTGGAAGTACGTCTTGGCGAGCCTCAATTAGTCTTTTTTGAAATTAAAAATAAAGGATTTGAAGAAATAATTGGGACATCAACTTTTAATGTAACTCCTCACAAAGTAGGATCGTATTTTGGAAAAATAGAATGTTTTTGTTATGAAGAACAAGTTCTAGCTCCGGGTGAGACTTTAAAATTGCCTGTTTCTTTTGTTATAGATCCAGAATTACAAGAAGATCCAAACTCTTCCGAAGTTAAGACTATTACTTTAAGTTATATGTTTTTTAATGCTAAAGTTGAGGTATCTTTAATCCATTCGAATAATCCCTTGAAGATAAATAATAATTTATAGATATAAGCTAAATAAACTTAGGAGTATTACTCGTTATGTCAGAAAACAAATTACAACATCCCTATCATCTTGTTGAACCAAGTCCTTGGCCAGTTGTTGGTGCAATAGCTGCTCTAATTTTGGCTGTAGGGGCAATCATGTATATGCATGAGATAGATAAGGGGGTAATATTAATAATAGGCACTCTAGCAGTTATAGCAACTATGTATCTTTGGTGGAAAGATGTAATAAGAGAAGGGGAATATGAAGGTCACCATAACCCGACAGTTCAGCTGGGATTAAGATATGGTATGGTCTTATTTATAGCCTCTGAGGTTATGTTTTTTTTAGCTTGGTTTTGGGCTTTTTTTGATGCAAGTATATATGCAGATGAGGTTATTCAAGAAAGCCGAGTAGCATTTACTGGAGGAACATGGCCTCCAGAAGGAGTAGAGGTATTTGATCCGTTTCACCTTCCTCTA
>CAYMQD010000237.1:0-5487 GCA_964392475.1 uncultured Alphaproteobacteria bacterium | reverse complement strand
TAAAAGACATTGGAAAAGTCTTCTTATCACAAGAAGTAAAAATTAAAACAGTTAAGAAGGTAATTATGGAATCTATGCAAGAGGAAGATTAATCTTGGAGCTATTATTTTCAGGATATATGTATTCTATTATTGGGCTTCTCGTATTGTCTGCATTTTTCTCGTCCTCTGAAACAGCTCTTACTGCTTGCTCAGAAGCCTTGCTGCACCAACATTCTACAGAGGGAAGCAAGAAGGTTGACCGCGTTGTCAAACTTCAGTCTAAGCGTGAGTCCGTTATAAGTGCTATTTTACTAGGCAATAATCTTGTAAACATATTAGCTTCTGCTATTGCAACAAATTTACTAGTTTCACAATATGGTAGCTCGGGTATAATATATGCTACAGTTTTAATGACTGTACTAATTTTTATATTTGCCGAAGTATTACCAAAGACATACGCAATTAGACATTCTGATACTCTTGTTCTGACACTAGCTCCTGGAATGCAATTAGCTGTTTGGATATTATCCCCCGTAAATATTTTAATCCATAAAGTAATTAGCACTTTTCTAAAATTTGGAAGTAAAAAAACTAAGACTGGAACTATTGAACATCTTAGAGGTGCAATTTTACTAGCAGACACCAAGGGGGAAATGCCAAAAGATGGAAAAAATATGCTTGAAGGTGTATTAGATCTAGAAAACGTTGAGGTTGCAGAAATTATGACACATCGCAGCCAAATTGTTAGTCTTAGTATAAATGAGTCTGTAAAAAATATTTTAGAATTTGCTATTTCTAATCCCTACAGCAGAATACCATTATGGAAAGATAACCCAGATGATATTGCAGGCTTTATTCACATTCGTGATTTATTACGTATTTCTAATAATAATATGCAATTTAAATTAGAAAAAATACTACAAACTGCCTGGTTTATTCCAGAAACAACTACTCTTTCCGCCCAATTATCTGCATTTAGAGATAAAAATCAACAAATAGCCTTTGTGGTAGATGAATATGGAGTGCTTCAAGGAATCGTCACTCTTGAAGATATTCTAGAAGATATTGTGGGTAAAATAGAAGATGAACATGACTATCCAAGTTTAAAAATTGATCTTAAAAAAGATGGAAGCGTTAAGGTTGCTGGATCGAGTAAGGTAAGAGACATAAATAGAGAATTAGATTGGACTCTTCCTCTAGATACAGCTTCAACTGTTGCGGGACTTGTTATTGCTGAAGCACAGAGGATTCCTGAAGAAGGGGAATCATTTCTTGTAAAAAATTATAGATTGACAGTAAGTGTTCGTCAGCGAACTAAACTTACAAGTATTACTATCGTTAAACAAAAAGAATAAAAATATAGAAATCTAAAGTGATGAGTTTGAACCTAATATTTCAGATCCTGTCTATACTTGCACCAGTTTTTATTATTAGTTCTATAGGTTACTTTTGGCGCATTTCGCGAGGGGGTGTAAATACAGCACAAATTACAGATATCGTAGCTTTAATAGGAGCTCCTTGCTTAATTTTTAATACTCTTGCCAACTTAAAAATTTCACAAGAAAACCTTAACACAATGTTTTTTGCGGCAAGCTCAACAATACTGATTACTCTAATTGTTAGCATCATAGTACTAACATTAATTAAGCTTCCGTGGAAAATTTTTGCCCCACCTCTAACTTTTACTAATTCAGGAAACGTTGGAATATCAGTTTGTCTTTTTGCTTTTGGACAAAAAGGCTTAGAACTAGGTGTTCTATATTTTGCTATAATTGCCACTATTCACTTCACTATAGGAATATGTATTTGGTCAGAAAGTATAAAACTTATTAATATTTTTAAAACGCCATTAATATATTCTGTGATTTTAGGGCTTTTTGTATTTAATTCAAATATTCACGTTCCTGAGTTTCTTTTAAAAACGACAAAAATATTAGGAGGACTGACAATACCATTAATGCTATTTTCTTTAGGAATATCACTTGCAGATCTTAGAATTATTCCTTCAAAAAAAACAATCGTGTTGACTTTTTTAAGATTTCTAATAGGAATAACTGTTACTTTAACTTTAATATCATTGCTAAAATTTAATAATGAGGTAAAAAATATACTACTTCTACAGTCGGTTTTACCTATTGCTGTATTCAATTATCTGTTTGCTTATCGTTATAAAAAGAATCCAGAAGAAATAGCAAGTCTGATACTATCATCAGTGATTTTTTCTATGTTAGCATTACCTATAATGTTGGCTATTATATTATAAATATTTTTGAAAATTTATTTCAAGTTTGGAGAGTTTATGTCGCTATCTAATGAAACTACAAGAAAACTTATACACACAAGGAAAATAGAATGTAATGGTTATCTAAGAGAAGATAAACTTTGGGATATAGAAGCAACACTAATGGATACCAAGTCGTATGATTCACAAAACAGTTTTAAAGGAACTGTTAAAGCTGGAAAAGCCATACATGACATGAAAATACTAGTTACATTAGATCAATCTATGGAAATTAAGGAAATTCAGGCTGTTACTAACTCAGCACCTTATCCTTTATGCCCCCACGTAACCAAAAACTTTCAAAGATTAAAAGGTTTAAAAATTGCCTCAGGTTGGAAAAAGAATATTATTAAATTATTGGGAAAAACTGAAGGTTGCACTCATCTTGTTGAATTGCTTAATACCATCGCTACAACCGCCTTTCAGACTATTTATCCATATTCAAAAAATAAGGTGACCACAGTAAAAGAAAAACCCAAGCTCTTGAATAAATGTTATGCTTATTCAGAAAATAGTCCAATTGTTAAAAAACTATTCCCTAATTTTTATAAACCATAAAATTTATTTATTCTTTACTCTCATCAGGAGAAAGTAACTGCATTTCTATGGCATGTAACCCGGACATTAATTCAGCTGATAAAATTTTATTTAAAATTCTATGTCTTTCTAATTTACTTTTATTATAAAACGTAGATGATATTACCCTTATACTGAGGTGAGTCTCACCTTCATTTGTTGCTTCTTTATGCCCCCGATGAAGATCACTCTTATCCTCTACTTTTAAAAATAATGGAGAAAGTGAATCATTTATTAGCATTTCAACCCTTTGAATACGCGAGTAAATCTTGCTATCATTCATTTAAGTATCCTATTGAACATGTTTATTTTACTAAAGTGGTAACATATTTAAGAATGACTATACAACGTCCATGGAAATTTAATACTTTTAGACAAAGTTATGACCAACCAGCAAGGCTTAATAAATTATGTGAATGGCCAGAATGTAATCTAAAAGCTAACTTTAAAGCGCCTAGATCTAACGTAGATTTAAGAGACTTCCGTTGGTTTTGTCTTAAACATGTGAAAATATATAATAGTTCTTGGAATTACTTTGATGGTTATGATGAAGAAGAAATAGAACAAGAACTTATGGCAGATGCAACTTGGCATAGGCCTTCATGGAAATTTGGAACTGCAGAAGGGAAAGTTCACGAAAAATATTTTTCTGATGTCCATAGTATTTTTGACGATGAATACGAAACAGATCAAACAATATATTCAGAAAAACTTAGTAATAAAAATTACAGTGCTTTGGAAGAAGCTCTAGATATTTTTGGACTAGACATCAATTCATCTTTGCAACAAGTTAAGACTAGGTATAAAACTCTGGTAAAAAAACATCATCCTGATAAAAATAATGGCAACCCAAATGCAGTAGATAAACTTGTGAAAATTAATGCAGCATATGACATTCTCATGGCCTCCTTAAAGATAAAATAATAAACCCGGAATTTTAATTGGATTATAAAATATGTTAAATTCTAAAATTAAAGAAGAATCACCAGATATAACAATAGATGTTAAAAAAGTTTTTAAATTAAATGTAAATAAAACTGTTCCTGCTTTTTCCAAAAGCAGTGAATATGTTCCAAAACTAGACCCAGACTATTGCTTTGATAGTGATACTACTTTAGCAATACTTGCTGGATTTAGCGATAATAGGAGGGTTCTAATACAAGGGTATCATGGAACTGGAAAATCTACACATATAGAACAGGTTGCAGCTCGCCTAAACTGGCGTTGCATTCGTATTAATTTAGATAGTCATATTAGTCGAATAGACCTTATAGGCAAGGACTCAATAGTTTTGAAAGATGGAAAACAAATTACAGAGTTTAAAGAGGGAATACTACCTTGGGCCCTCCAATCTCCTACAGCATTAGTTTTTGATGAATATGATGCTGGTAGACCTGATGTAATGTTTGTAATTCAGAGAATACTTGAAGTAGAAGGAAAATTAACGCTTCTTGATCAAAGTAAAGTCATTAAACCACATCCTTATTTTCGTCTGTTTTCTACTTCTAATACGGTTGGGCTAGGCGATACTACGGGTCTTTATCACGGAACTCAGCAAATTAACCAAGGACAAATGGATAGATGGAATATAGTAGCTACCCTTAATTATCTCGAAGCAGATAAGGAAGTAGAGATAATTCAATCTAAAATCTCTTCACTAAAAGGAAAACAAGGATATAAAAAAGTTTATTCAATGGTGGCCCTAGCGAATTTAACTCGCTCTGGATTTCAAGCAGGAGATATATCTACGGTAATGTCTCCTAGAACAGTTATAACCTGGGCTGAAAATATAGAAATTTTTAAAGATCAGGCCCTTGCATTTAGATTCTCCTTTCTTAATAAATGCGATGAAACTGAAAGAAAAACAGTTGCGGAATATTATCAAAGATGTATGGGAGACGAATTGCCTGAATCTTGGCATCAGGTCAAACCAGATACAGAAAAAAGTACAATTCATTCAGATGTCTGATCAAGATAAATTAGAAGATTTTAAAATTGCTACTGCAAATACATTACGTGCTATAGCGGATAAACCAGAAATAGAAATTAGTTTTTCAGATTTTGGAAAAAATAATTCTCCTAATACAATTATTTTACCTGTCCCTGACAAGAATGTAGAAAATAATTTACCTGAGTTCAGAGGCCTAGCTGATGAAAAAGCATTAAAATTAAGATATCATGACAAAATAGTTCACTCAAGCAATATACCAGTATCAGAACGTTCACGACTGGTCTTTGATGCCTTGGAAAAAGCAAGGTATGAATCTCTAGGATCAAATCTTATGTTAGGAGTAGCAGATAACCTCAATAAATTGTTACAAAACGAATGTAAAAAGTTAAATAACGACCCAGAAAATATACTTGTACAATCACTTAGGTTGTTAGTTAGAGAAAAACTAACTGGAGACCCTCTTCCCCCTGAAGCAAAAACTATAGCAGATGTCTGGCGTGCTATAATAGATGAGAAGTGTAGCAAACAAATGAATATGTTATCTGAAAGTAGTACAGATCAAATACAATATGCAACTCTTATTCATGATTTAATGCAAGACTTAGATATAGATAATCTCAAACTAGGCAATGAAGATTCAGAAAAAGATGAAAGTGAAAATAACGAAGATAACGAGCAAAATGAAGATTCCTCCAGTA
>CAYMQD010000236.1:0-5127 GCA_964392475.1 uncultured Alphaproteobacteria bacterium | reverse complement strand
GCTGTTGAGGCTGCTTTAGATTCAAATCATATAGATTATATACAAATTACTTCTGATGATCAAAAAGTTCTGGATTATTGTTTAAAAACTTTTCCCGAGGTTCTGACTAATTTGAGACCAAAGGAACTTTCTTATAAGCACGTAAAGTTAATATCAGTTATGAGGGATGCTACCTTTCAACTAGAGGAAGAGCATTCCATTTATACAGATATTGTAGCAGTACTTAATATTCATAACCCTTTTATCGAAGGAAGTGACATAGATGAGGCTATAGATACATTGCGTCTTTATGATGTGGATAGCGTTACAAGCGTTTATGAAGACTTTGATCTACATTTTGTTCATGGAAAACTAGGACTGGAACCGATCAATAAGGGAGCAATGAACCAGCTACGTTTAGAGAGAGAAGCACTATATGTCGATAATAATGCTATTAAAATTTTTTGGAGGGATGTTTTATCTGGAGATAATCTTTTTGGTAAGACGTTAGGTCATATAGTTATGCCTTTCCATAAAAGTTGGTTAGTAGGGGAAAATGAAAATTATTGGATTATAGAAAAACTAATTGAAAAAAAATTAAATAAGGTAAAAAAAGAGACTAAATAATGAATTACAAGATCTTAAATACTTTAATTCTTAAAGGATGTGAAGAAGCTGTTAAAGCTTTTGATGATATTGGTAAGATGAACACGTTACCACAAGATTATGATAAAGTTTTTAATGTTATAGATCAATATGATGCATATTTAGCCTCTCTACCGGTCAGAATAGATTCTAATATGGTTGCAAGAGCTAGTAAATTGAAGGTTATAGGTACTCCAAGCACAGGAACAGACCATTTAGATCTTTTATCCATAGAAAAAGCAGGAATAAAAGTGTTTGATATATCAAAAGAATACGCATTAATCAATTCATTTACAGCTACTTCAGAACTTGCTTTTGCTTTAATTCTTGATTTAAATAGAAAGACTTTTCAAGCTCGTGAATCGGTAATAAAAGGAGAATGGTCGAGAGAAATTTTTTCTGGATTTCAGCTTTCAGGGAAGAAATTAGGTATATTGGGATTAGGAAGGCTCGGAAAAATTAGTGCCAAGATAGGGCTTGGTTTTAACATGCAAGTGATAGCTTGTGATCCAAATATAGATCATTATCCTAACGTAGAGTTGGTAGACTTTAATACTCTTCTGGAGTCTTCTGACATATTAACCGTGCATGTTCACCTTAATGATGAAACAAGAAATATTGTAGATGCTGACGCTATAAATAAAATGAAAAAAAATGCAATATTAATAAATACTAGCAGAGGTGGATTAGTAGATGAGAGTGCTCTTTTGGAGGCTCTTAAATCAAATAAAATAAAAGGGGCAGGGCTGGATGTAATAGATGGAGAGTGGATGCCTGACGTTTCTATTCACCCATTAGTAGATTACGCTAAGAATAATGAAAATATTATAATATTACCCCATATAGGAGGCGCAACTATTGAATCAATTATAGAGGCCAGAATATTTATTATAAATAAGGTGGCAAATTACTTAAAAAATTTAAATTATGATTCTTAGATCTTAGGAAATGTATATATGAATATTTTAGGAATAAATGATGGTCATCAGTCTAGTGCTGCTATGATAGTAGATGGGCATGTGTTGGCTGCAATCGCAGAAGAGAGGTTTACACGTCGCAAGAATGAGCATGGTTACCCAGTTAATGCAATTCGGGAGTGTCTCAAGATTGTAGGGTTAGAGTCTGAAGATATTGATCATGTTGCAATAGCTACACGTAATCTCCCTCCGAGTTATTTTATGATACGAAGAGATTCAGATTTTTCTATTTCTGATTTTTGGAAAGAGCAAACTGAATATTGGTATCCTAAGATTTATAAAAATAAAAATATTTCTTACTTAGATATTTTTAAGGATAAAAATTATCCCGAAAATTTTTTATATGATAGTCATTTTATTAAAAGTCAATCCGATACTGATGGTATGCGCCTAGCAAGACAAGACTATGTATCCAAACAGCTAAATATAGAAAAGAAAAAAATTACTTTTTATGATCACCATGAATGCCACGCCTACTATGGAGTGATGGCAGCAGACACTAGCTCAGAGCCTCGTCTGGTATTTACTGCTGATGGATTTGGTGATGGAGCAAATGCGTCTATATGGGTTAGTAACCAGGGTAAAGCTCTAGAAAAAATTTTACATACTCATAAGTGTCATATAGGAAGAATGTATAGATATGCAACACTTCTTTTAGGCATGAAGCCAGCAGAACATGAATACAAAGTTATGGGTTTAGCTCCATATGCAAATCCAGATTATTCTGAGCAAGCTTATAATATATATGCTGAAACTTTACAGGTTAATGGAATTGATTTTTGCTATAATAAAGAACCTAAAGATAACTTTTTTTATTTTAAAGAAAAGTTAGCTGGGCAAAGATTTGATTCTATAGCTTATGGTATACAAAAAAGGTGTGAGGAATTAATTACTGAATGGATAGGAAATGGGGTAAGAGAGCTAGGTATAAGTAATGTTATATTTTCTGGCGGGGTGGCACAAAATATAAAAGCTAATAAAAAAGTTTGGGAAATGGATTCTGTAAATGATTTTTTTGTTCCTGCAGGGGCGCATGATGAGTCTCTATCTCTAGGCGCAGCTTATCTGGCCCATATAAACAGCCTAGGTATTAAAAGTAACTTTTTTTTTCCAGGCCCATATTTGGGGACGCAATATTCTTCAAAAGATTTAGAAAATGTAATAAAAAATTATAAAAATAAAAAAAATTTTGTTATTTCAAAAGCATCCACAAAGGATATAGCTAGACTTTTAGTAGAAGGTGAAGTTATTGGGTGGATGAATGGTCGAATGGAGTTTGGTGCGAGAGCTCTTGGATGTAGGTCAATAATAGCTCATGCGGGAAATCCAGAGGTTATAAAAAAAATAAATGACCAAGTAAAAAAGAGAGATTTTTGGATGCCTTTTGCTCCTAGTATTAAGTCAGATAGAGAAAAAGACTATATAATTAATCCCAAGAAATTAGACTCAAGATTGATGACTATTGGTTTTGACTCTACTGAACTTGCAAGAAAAGAAATTCCTGCTGCTTTACATCCTTATGATTATACAGTTAGACCAAATGTTATATATAAAAAAGATAATGAAAAATATTACTCACTTTTAGAGGAGTTTGAAAAACTAACTGGTATTGGGGCTATTTTGAATACATCTTTTAATTTACACGGGGAACCAGTAGTAGAATCTCCTATACATGCTATAAGTACTTTTGAGAGATGTGGTCTTAAATATCTATATGTTTGTGGTTGGCTAATTAAGAAGGTAAATGCCGTATAATAAGAGGGGCTCTAATTGAAATTAGCGATAGTTGATTATGGTATAGGTAATATAAAATCTGTTTATAATGCTTTTATGAATCTTGGGACTGAACCAATATTAATTTATGAAGGAAAAGATCTAGAAAAGTTAGACCCAGACTATATTATATTACCTGGTGTAGGCGCGGTAGGGGAAGCACTGCATTTGATTAGAAGTAAAGGTTTAGAAGAAGCTCTTTTTGATTTAGTTATAAATAAAAACATACCTTTTCTAGGAATATGTGTAGGTATGCAAATTTTAGTTAATGAATGTAATGAATTTGGTCTTCATAAGGGTTTTGGCTGGATACCAGGAAAAACAGAACAACTGTTAAATGGAGACCAAGTTAAATATAAAGTGCCGCATATAGGTTGGAATAGTATTGTTACTAAAGGTAAGAATGACTTAATTTTTAGCATATTAGATGGGGGAGACTTCTATTTTGTTCATTCTAACGTGGTGATATGCCCAGACAAATATGTGGTTGCAACAACAGCTTATGGTAGTCCTTTTATATCAGTTATAAAAAATAAAAATATCTATGGAGTACAGTTTCATCCAGAAAAAAGCTCTAAATTAGGAGACCAGTTATTCAAAGAGTTTTTAAATTTATAATAGATGTTTAAACGACGATTTATACCTGTTTTGTTTTTAAAAGATGGCTGGATGGTAAGAAGTGAAAGATTTGAAATGCACCATTATATTGGGGATCCTGTGTCTCATGTAAGAAGGATGGTGGATTGGGATGTTGATGAATTAATTGTTTTAGATATAGGTAACAAAGAGTCCAAGTTCTCTCATCATAGACCAGATTTTAAATATAGATCCTTAAACACTCTTAATGATTTTATAAACCTAATAGCTTCAGAGTGTAGAATACCTCTAACTTTTGGAGGTAAGATGCGCTCTTTTGAAGACATTCAGACTGTAATAAAGAATGGAGCAGATAAAGTCTCTGTTAATACATTATTAAAGTCAAATCCAGAGGTGGTATTAAAAGCAGCTAAATCCTTTGGTAGACAAGCTATTGTAGCAAGTGTGGATTATAAGATAATAAATGGGGAACCTATAGTATTTTGTGATCATGGAAGTAAAAATATTAAAATAGGGGTATTAGATTGGATAAAATATATAGAAAAATATGGGGTTGGTGAAATTTTACTTAATTGTATAGATAGGGATGGAATGGCTGAAGGTTATGATATAGAAACAATAGATATGGTGTCTAATTCTATTAACTTGCCACTAATAGCATGTGGGGGAGCAGGAATTTTAGGTCATTTTTACAACTGTTTTAAAAACACATCTGCTTCAGCCGTTGCAGCAGGTAATATATTTCATTTTAAAGAAAATCTCTATCCCCAAGCTAAGCAATTTCTTCAATCTAAACTCAAAGATATAAGGTATAATTTGTAAATATGAATAAAGGTGATTTTCCTGAAATCAAATGGTGTTCTAAGTGTGTTTACCCTTCAAGTTCGGCTGTACCACTTTCTTTTGATAAAAGAGGAATATGTAGCGGTTGTAGAACACATGAGCAGAAAAAAGATATAAATTGGGATTCAAGACTGAGAATGTTGTTGCAGGAAGTAGAGCCTTATAGAAAATCTTCAGGTTATGAATGTATAGTTCCAGTTTCTGGAGGGAAAGATAGTTATTATCAAGTACATTTTGTAATTGAGAAGCTTGGGATAAAACCTTTACAAGTAACATATAATGGAAATAATAATATTGATATAGGATGGGAAAT
>CAYMQD010000235.1:0-5129 GCA_964392475.1 uncultured Alphaproteobacteria bacterium | reverse complement strand
CAAAGTAACAATGAACCCTCGTGATTACTCCAAACACCAGATATACGATATAATAGAGGTTTTTCTGAGTGTGAATTTAATATCACGTTTGTAACTGAAAAATCAGAAACTATATATGCATTCATTAATGACATAAAAGCCAAAAGTATAAGTAAAAACAGTATTATTGTAGATCCGCAAGATAGCGATATAATGCTAGAATCTTGTTTCCATGATCGAATAATACCTGTAATACCCGTTAGAATGGAAATTCCAAACGCAAGTGTTAAAGAAAAATGGCCTAACTCAATACTCATTATTACCTTCCTTATATTTCCACTTACCTGATTTTTTAAGTGCATCTGCTACTTCTGGAGGCATGTAATTTTCGTCATGTTTTGCTAAAACTTTAGTAGCTCTTATATTTCCATCAGATAAAATTTGACCCTCAACAATAACTCCCTGACCTTCTCTAAAAAGATCGGGTAAAATACCACTAAAAGTAACATACTTTTCGTGATCAAAATCAGTAACTAAAAATATTGTTTCTAATGTATCTGGAACCCTTTTAACACTTCCTTCCTTAACTATTCCTCCTAAACGTAACTTTACTCCGTTTTGTACATTTCTTTTTTCTATATCAGATGGTGTATAAAAATATAACATTGATTCATCCAAAGCCCTAAAAACTAACCATACAGAAGAACCTACCGATAAAAAAAATAACAAAATTATTAGTAGACGTTTATGTTTAGGCTTAATTGTTTTAGTACGTATCATTTTGATTATTTTTTAAATTTATATATTGTCTTCGAGCCTTGTTACGTCTCCATATCATATATATAATCAATGCACCCAGAAAAAAGAATGTTATGGCATATGAAACCCAAACATAATATCCATATTTATATATAATTAGAGAAACACCCATATCTAATTTTTTATCTCCTAATAAACATAAACAACAATTTAACTAGGTTCTATTTAGCTTGTTTATTACTAAAACCCTAGATTTTCTATAGTTTAACGATGTATCAATTCCAATTATTAATAGAACAATATATACCAGCATAAATCCAGAAGCCATAAGTAACAGAGGTAAAAGCATTTCCCCACTAATTGATATACCTCCACTTCTAAGAACACTTGCCGGCTGGTGAAGTGTATTCCACCAATCTACAGAAAACTTAATTATAGGAAGATTAAAAGCACCGAATAATGCTAATACTGAAGCTGCATTTTCTCCTTTTTCAGAGTTATTAAACGCTTTAGGCAATGCAATAAGAGCAAGATAAATAAAAAACAATAATAAAACAGATGTAAGTCTTGCCTCCCAAACCCACCAAGTGCCCCATGTAGGTTTTCCCCATAATGATCCAGTAAATAATGTGATTAATGTAAAAGTAGCTCCTATTTTTGCACTTTCATTGGCAGCTATTGAAGCAAGTGGATGTCTCCAAATTAGAAAAAATATACTAAATACAGTAATAGAAGAATAAACAAATAGCGACAGCCAAGCAGATGGAACGTGTATATACATAATTCTAACAGATTCGCCTTGCAAATAATCTGGTGGAGAATTAATTAACCCATACCATAAACCTAAAATAACCAATATAACGGAAGTAACTGTTATATAAGGAAATATCATCTTTGAAAACCGCATAAAACGATTAGGATTTGCAAAATAGTGTAACATTAATTAATTGCCTAAATATTTATTCAATAATTACTCCCAAGATAGTTTTAATGCAGCAGCAGATACTAACGGTGATAAAAACATAGTTATAGGAATGATGGAAGCTAAAATATATAGATGTTGTAGCGACCCCATACCATTTAATACTCCTTCTGATGCACTTATACCCAATAGAAGCGAAGGTATCATAAAAGGTAAAACTATCAGTGATAAAATCACTCCCCCTTTTCTTAAGCTAACTGTGAGTGCTGCTAACGGTGCTCCAACAAAAGTTAACAAAATAGTTCCTAAAACTAAGGATAAAACTAGTGTAAAATATAAGCTTTGTTCTATACCTAATACCATACCCAAGAAAGGGGCTATAATTACAATTGGAAGACCATTTAATAACCAAAAAGCAAAACATTTATATAACACTATCAATGTAAGAGGTGCCTCGCTCAACACATATTGCTCTAAAGTTCCATCCTCAAAATCTGAACGAAACAATCTATCTAAACTGATCAAATAAGACAACAAAGTAGTTACCCATATAGATACTACCAAGATTAATGATATAACTTCTGAATAGGCACTAAGGGTAAGAGGCATAAGTAAAACTGTAAATATAAAGAAGCCTAATACTACTAAAAGATCTACACTATTCCGTATCGATATCTTTAAATCTCTGTAAATTATACAAAACGCAAAATTGGTCTGCATTATAAATCCAGTAATATAGAAGAATTAATTTTTATATTCTTATGAGTAGCTACCAAAGCTACTCCCCCTGATTCCAAATGTTCAGACAAAAAATTTATTAGCATATTCTCAGCGGTACTATCTAGATGGTTTAAAGGTTCATCAAGTAACATTACTTTTCTTTTAAGTAAAAATACTCTTGCTAATGCCAAACGCTTTAATTGCCCTGAAGACAACCACCCTGCAGGAACATCTGAATAATCTTTTAAACCATACTTATTTAAAATTGTATTACAATTTAGATTATCAATTTTATAAAAACTAGCCCAGAATAATAGATTTTCAAGGACTGTCTCATTCTCCTTTATTGCATTCTTATGACTTAAATAAGAAGGGTTTCTATAATCTTTATTCCAGTATACTGTCCCATTTGAGGGTAAAAGTCCTAATAGTGCTCTTAATAGGGTAGTTTTTCCACTACCGTTCTTTCCTCTAATTAGTAAAATTTGTCCCTTACAGATCCTAAAAGAGACATTTTTTAGAACTATTTTATCTCCTCTATCACAGGAAAAATTGTCTGCACTGATTACTTCATTAGGATCTCGCATCAAAAACTCAAAATATTTAATATTCTAAAACAATAATTCTATACAGAATTATTCATACTTGCGACAGTCTTCTATTATTAATCCATCATTTTGTAGAACTCCCAGTGAAACTAATTCTACCTCGCATCTTAATTTGAGAACTGAAGACAGGCTATCTTTTATTTTATCTTTTAGAGAAGAATCTTGTTTTTTAACTTCACATTTAAATAGAAGACTATCCCTATTATCATCATTATTAAGAATCAAACGAAATCTAGAAATTTCATTATATAGCTTGGCAACTCCTGCTACTTGGCCAGGGTGTACGAATATACCTCTAACTTTAGTAGTTTGATCTGCACGTCCCATCCAACCCTTAATTCTTAGCCCTGTTCTTCCGCAAAGGCTTTGTGAATCAATTAAGGCGGACATATCGCCAGTTCCAAATCTAAACATAGGATAATTTGAATCAATAGTTGATATAACAACTTCACCTACTTCCCCAGTGGGTAAAATATCGTTTGTGCCTGGTCTAACTATTTCTAATATTACTCCTTCATCTACAATCATACCTGGAATAATATTGTTATCATTATCTTTAGTTTCATATGAAATTAAGCCACATTCAGCTGTTCCATAAGTTTGCAATACATCTACCCCAAATTCTAAAAGTAATTGCCTTAAACTAGGAGGTAGAGGTTCAGCACCAACTAAACCTGATTTTATTGAACTTATGTCTATTTTCTTTTCTAGAGCTTTTTCAAGTAATATTCTTAGAAAAGATGGGGTTCCAATATATCTATTAGGTTTTAAGTCTGCAATGGTTTGTATTTGAACGTCAGTATTCCCTACTCCACCCGCTACTACGCAACAACCTAAAGAATGAGCAGCATGGTGCATCATTATTCCTGCTGGTCCTAGATGGTATGAAAAAGTATTGTAAACCATATCTTTTTCCCTAAATCCTGCAGCTTATAGACCACGCGCCATCCTCCAAGTATCATGATCATCACCTGGTTCATATATAGGTCCAGGAGAGGCAAAAATATGGGGATAAGAATTAGGGTCAAGTATAGATAAACCTCCAAACGGAGGATCTTGTTCTTGAATTGATTTTAACTCAGACTTTCTAGTAACGGGAAGTTCAGACAAATTTTTGCGATTCTTTATGCTAAAAGGATCAATTCCAGATAATATTCTGGCCCATCCAGAAGACTTCTCAATAGCTAAACTCATAAGTTTAGAAAGAGATAAAAATTGCTCTTTTTCTCTTATTAAATGGTCCCTTATTTCTAGTTCATCATAGTATTGATTCATAATAGTTTATCCTAAAGCCAACGTTTTCTTCTCTTAAAAGACTTTAAATTTTTAAATGATTTCTTTTCTTCTTTACCACCACCTAAATAAAACTCTTTTACATCTTCATTATTTGATAATTCCATGGCAAATCCATCCAAAACAATTTTTCCATTATCCAAAATATATGCATAGTTTGCAACATTAAGAGCTAGCCTAGCATTCTGCTCTACTAACAATATTGTTATTCCTAACTCTTTATTTAAACGACGTATAATTTCAAATACTTCCTCTACTAACATTGGTGATAGGCCCATAGAAGGCTCGTCCATAAGAATGAGTCTAGGCTTTGCCATCAATGCTCTTCCTATTGCTAGCATCTGTTGTTCTCCTCCTGACAAATACCCTGCTCTTCCTGACCGTTCATTCAAACGAGGAAAATATTCAAAAACTAGTTCAATATCTTTTTTGATATCCTTCATATCTTTCCTCGTATGAGCCCCTAATTTTAAATTTTCTATAATTGTCATGTCATCAATAATTCTTCTACCCTCCATTACCTGAAATATTCCCATCCCTACTATTTCAGATGGATCTAACTTTGTAAGTTCTTGCGACTCAAACACAATATTTCCTTTGTTAATTTTTCCATCTTCAGCATTTAATAAGCCTGATATAGCCTTGAGTGTAGTTGATTTTCCAGCCCCATTCGCTCCCAATAAAGCTACTATACTTCCTTCCATAACTTTAAGGCTTAAACCTCGTATGACTAATACAACTTCATTATATACAACTTCTAGATTTTTAATTGATAATAATTCTTTTGACAAAATATTTACCTTAAATACTTATCGATCAGAGTGAATAGTGTCTCGAAATTGTCTTTC
>CAYMQD010000234.1:0-8778 GCA_964392475.1 uncultured Alphaproteobacteria bacterium | reverse complement strand
TGATGCAAGATATTATTGATATAATAGACCATCAAAAAAGGAAAAGTGCCATATTAATAGGACATGACTGGGGAGCACCAATTTGCTGGAACACAGCCGCTATCTACCCAGAAAGAATAAGAGCTGTAATGGGACTAAGTGTTCCATTTTCAAAAAGAGGAAAAATATCTAACATTGAACTTTGGAAAAAATTATATGAGAACAAATTCTTTTATCAGATTTATTTTCAAAAAGAAGGCATAGCTGAAAAAGAATTTGAAAAAGATATACCTTTAGCTCTAAGAAAAATTTATTATTCAATATCAGCTGAAGGAATAAATGCTAATATAAAACCTGGAATTGGAAAAAAAATTGGTTTTTTAGAAGGAATTCCAGATCCAAATCCCTTTCCAAAATGGCTGAATCAAATAGACCTTAAATATTATTCATCTGCGTTTAAAAAAAGTGGCTTTAGAGGTCCTTTGAATAGATATAGAAATCAGGAAAGAGATTGGAATATGTTGCCAGAATTATCTTATTTAATGGTTACTCAACCTAGCTTTTTTATAGGAGGAGAAAAAGATCCAGTAAGGTATTTTATAAAAAATAAAGATGGGTATGAAAACCCAGGTAAATATTGTAAAAATTTTTTAGGGAAAAAAATTATTAGTAATGCAGGACATTGGGTTCAGCAGGAATCTCCAAAAGAAGTAACAAATTGTATTTTAGATTTTCTTAAACAACTTTAATATATTTTAACAATTTACTAATGTAATATTATGGAATTAATATCCGTTGTAGTGCCAACTTTTAATAGAGCTGATTTAATAAGAAGAGCGCTTAATTCAGTGATAAAACAAACAGAAAATAATATAGAAATTATAGTTATTGATAACAACTCAACAGACAATACCCAAGAAATTATAAAAAATGAATTTCCAGAAGTACGTCTATTTAAACACGATAAAAAAGGAGTTAGTTCAGCCCGAAATAGAGGAATTTTGGAATCAACAAGAGAGTGGATTGCTTTCTTAGACTCTGATGATGAATGGCATAAGGAAAAAATTAGCATCCAATTAAATGAAATTAAAATTAACCCTGGTGTAAAATTAATTCATACAGATGAAATTTGGATAAAAAATGGAAAACATATAAATCAGAAGAAAAAACATAAAAAATCTGGGGGTTGGATATTTAGTGACTGTTTAGCTCAATGCTGTATATCTCCATCTAGTGTAATAATTAATAGAAAAATATTTAATGATTATGGTTTTTTTAATGAAGAACTTGAAGTATGTGAAGATTATGATTTATGGCTTAGAATAACTGCTTTTGAACCTGTCCATTATATTAATAAAAAGTTAACTATTAAATATGGAGGACACTGTGATCAACTTTCTAAAAGTCTCTGGGGAATGGATAGATATAGAATTATGGCATTAGAAAGTCTGATTTATAATAGTACAATTGATAAAGAAAAAAAAAATATGGTAATAAATACTATTATTGAAAAACTAAATATTATCATACAGGGCGCAAAAAAAAGAAATAACCAAGAAGTATTAAAAATATTTATTCCCAAGTTTATGCTTTGGAAAAAGATCTTAGAAAACAACTATCAAGATTCAATTGAAAAAAAATAACATAGAATTCCCAGTAAGATTTGTAATCGCACATAAGGCAGAGGCACAATCTCTATGCGAAATGTTCAATCTCGTTTTACATAAAAATACTATCCCATTTAAAATTTATAGTGATAAGAAAAAAAAAATATGGCTAATAATATCAGGTTCTGGGAAAAAAAATTCTTTTATAGCAACTAAGTATTTATCAAAAATTAGCAGCCCACCTCCTTGGTCATTATGGATTAACTTTGGCATCGCAGGCCATAGAAATAAAAAATTAGGAAGCCTAATAATAGTAAGTAAAGTTCAAGATGATTCTAGTAAAAAAGCTTTCTATCCAGGGTCCGTTGTTAAATTAGACTATATAAAATCTACCTTAATTACCTTGGATAAACCTATAAAACACTTTCCTAAAAACAGTAAAAACTTATATGATATGGAATCGGCAGGTTTTATAAAGGCAGCTGAAAAAGTTACTACTAGAGAACTAATTTGTATAATAAAAATTGTTTCTGATAATAACTTATATCCTTTTAATAAAAACATAGTAAGTTCAGCAAAAGAATTAATAACTCATAAAAAAGAAGATATAAAAATCTGTATATTGGCTCACCAACTTATTATAAAGACAGAGATGAAAAGGTTTAAAGAAATTTCATATGTTGAAGAAATTTTAGCAAGTTTTCATTTTACACATTCACAACAATTACAAATGAGGCGAAACTTAACTAAATGGAGTATTTGTTATCCAAATTGCAATCCTGGTAATCTTATAAATGAATCTAAAAATGCCGGAGATTTTATAAAAATCTTAGATAACCAAATTTTTAAAACTATTACGTAAAAAAAATGATAGATAATGTATATATAGAAAATGAAATTCTAGGACATAACCGTGTAAAAAAGATTATAGGTTTATTACCTAAGGCTAATATTATTCCTATCAATAGATACACGGAATTATTTAATAAAAAAGCACAAAATTTTAGATTGCAAAAAATAAATCCTGCTCTAATCTTAGCAAAAAAACATGGAAATTTCATACTTAAGACCCCTATCGGATATGGAATAGGAGATAATAATAACTACTATTTTGCGCACATGCTAAATTGTATTTTTGATTGCAGATATTGTTTCTTACAAGGAATGTATAAATCTGCAAATTACGTAGTTTTCGTAAATTTTGAAGATTTTTTTAAAAAGATTGAACATATAATTGTAAAAAATAATAAATTTAAAGCCACATTCTTTTCTGGATATGATTGTGACTCTCTTGCAAGTGATAACCTAACTGGATTTGCTACATCAGCATTAAATTTTTTTAAAAAATATCCTAACGTAAATATAGAGTTTAGAACAAAAAGTACATATATAAGTCCTTTTAAAAACAACAGGCCAATTGAAAATTGCATTATTGCATATAGCTTTACTCCTGAAATAATATCTAAAACGTTAGAAAGTGGCGTTCCAAATTTATCAAAGCGCATTAAAAGTATTTTATACTTAGCACAATCTGGCTGGAAAATAGGTTTTCGTTTCGACCCTTTAATTTACTTTAAAGAATGGCGCAAGCATTATCAGTCTCTTTTTGATATTATTTTTTCTTCAATTCCTAGAGAATCTATACATTCAGTATCGTATGGAACTCTTAGATTTCCCAATCACATGTTCAAAAATATTGAAAAACTATATCCAGAAGAAAAATTATTTTTTTTTAATAAAAATATAGAAAATAACGTCGCTACATATCCAAAAAGTATAGAAGAAGAAATCAAAGAATTTTGTGTAAATAAATTGTCCGAACATATAGATACAAAAAAAATTTTCTCATGCGATATTAAATAATAACTAAAGAGGTTAAGAATGAATGTAAAAAAGACTGTAATCGTGACTGGTAGTTCTAGTGGAATTGGAAAGTCTATAACCAGTCATCTATTATCTCAAAATATAAAGGTTATTGGTTTATCCAGAGAACACGAAAAAGCAAACATTACAAATGATCTTTTTGAACCATATGATATAGATATCTCAAATATTGAAGGATTTTCAAACTTATTAGATGAGATATTTAAAAAATATTTTGATATAAGTGCTATTATAAGTAATGCAGGTTATGGTCATTTTGGACATTTAGAAAATATTGCTACAAAAAGTATAACTGATTATTTTAATTTAAATTTAATAGCACATATTCTTCTAGCAAAAAAATCAATACCTATAATGAAAAAACAACATAATGGTAACATAATTTTTATGGGATCTGAATCAGCTTTGAAAGGAGGGAAAAAAGGCTCTATCTATAGTGCTGCTAAATTTGGACTTAGGGGGTTTGCAAGCTCTCTACGAGAAGAATGTTCATCTAGTGGCATAAGGGTAACAATTATAAATCCTGGAATGACTAGAACACCTTTCTTTGACGACTTAAGCTTTACTCCAGGTAAAGAAAAATCAAATGCCATAGAACCGTCAGAAATTGCAAAATTAGTGCAGTTTATCTTAGAATCTGACAAAAACACAGTTTATGAAGAAATAAATTTGTCCCCAAAGAAAAAAAATATAATTTTTAAATAATACTTAAGTAAATTGCTGACCTAAAAATGTGTTTATTGTATTATTAGCATCGTTATTAAACTAATATATCTATATACACAATATTTTATAATAAAAGTCACTTTGTTTAAGTTACATTTTTTAAAAATACTAATAAAGTAAGAGTTATTATTTTGTAATTAATTTTGGTTTCCAGTCTACAAATCCGTTAGTGTCAACATAGACTGTAACACTTTTATCAGCATCTTTTTTTTTATAAACCACTCTATAGGTATAGTCATAAAGCGGCGTAATTTCTATTAAATCCGCATTCATATCATTCTTAACCCATTCTCTTATCATATAATTCCAACCTACAGCATGTACAAAAGTTGCATGGGCTAAATTAGCTGAAAAAACAAAAGCAATAGTAAAAGCAATTAAAAGAATGCGCATTAAAACCTCCTTAATTATAATGATTTATTGATATGCATAGAGGGCACCTGCAGGCAGGAACCCTCATCTGCAATCAATTAAGCTGCCTCTCCATTAATTAATTTTGAAGAACTTTTGCTCTTTTTATTATTTGAATGATCTGTTTTAATTTCAATTTTCTTTGGACGAAGTTCTTCTGGAACTATCCTAACAAGATCTATTCTAAGAATTCCATTTTCTAGTGAAGCATTTTCTACCTCTACAAAGTCTGCCAAACGAAAGTTCCTTTTAAAGGAACGTGCAGCAATTCCCCTATGTAGGTATTGTCCTTCAGTAGTTTCGCGGTTCCCTTCAATTTCTAAAATTCCATTTTCTACTGTTATAGAAAGGTCTTTATCAGTAAAACCAGCTACAGCAAGTTCTATTAAATAATTATTTTCTCCACTAGACTCTATGTTATAGGGCGGATAGCCTCCGGAAGTGTCGTCTACCTGCGTCATTCCATCAAGCAATCTTTCTAAATGGTCAAATCCAACTGAATGGCGAAATAAAGGTGTTAAATCAAATCTAGTCATAATTTTGTCCTCCTTAAAGCGACATGTTATTTTGCAGTCCATTAGGCACTGCTTATTTGATAAAGTTTTTAAAGTAGTCAACCCATAAGGCATTAACCACATAATATATATGGTTAATATTTTTTATTTTTCAAGAGAATAAGAACTTATATAGGGGATACTAAACTAGAAATAAAAAATTAAATCTTAATAAATTACTCCATTACAATCATATTGCGTCCACCACGTTTTGCTCTATACAATCTTTCATCTGCTAAATCTATTAATGAGCTATATTCAGATGTTTCTTCAGCTGATGCCATTCCAATCGACACCGTTACAGATAAATTATAGTCTTCATGCTTAATTTCAGAATCTTCAATGGCTTTTCTTATTTTTTCTGCCACCTCATAACCTGTGTTTTTATTATCTACTTTTACAATACCTAAAAATTCTTCCCCACCAAAACGGCCAAACATACCTCCTTCATAAGAAGTATCATTCATATGTTGTGCAGTTTGTGCTATTTCCTTTATAACAGTATCTCCAGCACTATGGCCATACTCATCATTAACACTCTTAAAGTGATCTATATCTAGAATCATAATCTGAAAGGGTTTCGACCCTTTCTTACTGTAGCTTTCAAGATGCGCATCTAATTCCGAGCTGATCTTTCTTCTATTTGGTAATCCAGTTAAGGAATCAGTTGCAGCTTCGTGACTCAGCTGCTCTGAATACGCTTCTAGTTTACTCATTGCTTGCGCTAGCTCATCCCCTATCTTATCATTCATTCTGATTAGACGCCTTGATTCACGAAACAGTTTTTGGTAGTTGCGTAACAGTTCCTTGTATTTCAAATTTACATTTGAAATTGACTGTTTATCTAGACCCTCAGAAAAAGACTTAGCATCAGCTATTATCTTTTCTTCAGCATCAAATATAGAAAAATCATCTTCTGACAATTAACCATCTCTTATTGTTTTGTAACTACTTCAAAATTTATAGTTTCTATATCCTCTGCAAATTCCTCTCCGAGTTCCTTCATATTATCATCCTCTTCATCGACCCTCCAATTAACCGTTATTTCGTGATCTTTGTCCTCTGCAGATTCTTCAAACATATCAAATATTCTCATTAGCACTTTAGCTGAGCTACTATTAAAATACAAAAGCTCAAAATTACATGTAATTTTTAAACCTTCACCGCTATTAAGAAAAGATTCTAGCTCCTTTAGTATTGGACCATAAAATTCCGTAACATTTTCAGGATAAGATTCTCCTACTAATTCCAACTCCCCCGCTTCCCAGTTACAGGTTACTTTTGGAGTTCTTTCTGATGCTTCTAGTTGTATATTTTCCACGACAACTAGTCCTCCCTATCTTGCGCTAAAACAGATTTTAAAACAAAAAATTGGTTGCCTTCTTGTAAATCTAAAAATTCAAAATCAAATTCTGTCGATCTCCTTGCAATTTCTATAAGACCTACACCTGCTCCTTTAGAACCCTCTTCGGGGTCAGAACGTAGTTTTTGCCTATAAAATGCCTTTAAATCATCTGCCGACATATCCTTTAGTTCTTGAAGTCTTTTTCTGAGTTCTTCCACTCTTGCAGATCTAATAGTATTTCCGCAATTCAGAACGTAAGAACCATTCATTTTAGATATTGCTATAATACCATAGCGATGATCTTGCTCTGTTTCGTCATCCATTAGATCATCAGAATATCTAACGACATTTTCATATTGCTCAACAAACACAGAAAATATGTTACGCATTACTCTCTTGGGAACCTGCTCTTGTTCTATTTGTTGGCGAAGTACGGCAGCGATTGATGTTAATAAGCTTTGCGACATATAGCCAGAATACGTTAGCATAACTTCGTTACCTATCATCATCCTCTGCATTTCAAAAAGTGTTTTTGCGTCTAACATCTTCATCTCTTTAAATAAATAATTTCAAGAATAGCGTTTTACTATTGTGATTTTATTCTATCAGTCTCCCAACGTAAATAGGCAATTATTTTTAATATATCTTCAGGAGGCATATCAGCCCCATATGGCCCCATACGAGTACCCTTTATTCCATTGGTAATAATATACAGCAATCCATAATTACTTCCATCTGTACGTTTAAAAGTTCCCAGATTCAGCGCTGGTCCTCCTGAGCCTCTTCCTTTTGGGCCATGACAGTGTAAAGAACCACAACCTTTTAATGCATAATTTCTTCGGCCTTGTTTTATACTATCTGGTTTGTTTTCGAAAGGATTCTCTATATCATTCTCAACGTTATGTATATTCATCTCATCAGTTGTAGCAATTTGGATCATAAGTTTACTTTTTGCTACATAATTACTAACATTCTCAAAAAAACTATCTACAGCGGTAATAGGTTGAAATAATGCAGTAGTTCCAGGTATGCTGTAAATTAAAAGCAAACATCCAAGCATAGATATAAACAGTAAATTTAACTTAATATCTATTTTCTTTAAAATTTCATGCATAATATTTAATTACCCTGTCTTGCTATATAACCTTTATCAACTTTTTTACCAAAATATCAACTAAATTATAACTTTATTCCAATTAATGTAACATCATCTCTTCGTTTCTGGTTCTGCCTGTAAGATTCAAAAGCATCCCAAAAAATTGCTTTTTGCTGATCCATAGGCTTTTTGTACGATTCCATTAATTGAGAGCCGAGCCTTTTGGTTCCATACGATATTCCTTTGCCGCCAATCTGATCCATAATTCCATCCGTAGCCAAATAAAGACTCATTCCCTTTTCTAAATTTATAGACTTATTTTTGAAATTATAATTTTCTGGTGTAGATGAATATCCTATTCCAACCTTATCACCCTTAATAATTGATATATTTTTTTTATCTACTAATAGTAATGGAATACCTGCTCCAGCAAACTCTAACTGTGTGTTTTTAGAGTTTATAAAACATACGGCAGCATCCAAACCATCTTCGGATACCTCGTAACCTTTCATATTACCTAGAGCCAACTTAAAGAATACATTTAGCTTTGATAAAAACTCTCCTGCTGTAATTTTAACTTTTTCGTTTAAAATTGACCTTAGTGCACTACCTAAAATCATAGTTAATAAGGCTCCTGGAACCCCATGACCTGCGCAATCAAATATAGCTACATAAGTACCTTGTTTAGTATTTTCTATCCAATAATAATCACCACCAACTACATCCCTTTGTTCGTGTAGAATAAAATGATCACTAAATTTTTCATACATAATTCCTTTTTCAGGGAGCAATGCATTTTGAATCCTACTTGCGTAATCTATTGAAGAAGTAAGCAATCTATTTACCTCAGTTAATTCTTTAGTTCTATCAGCTACTTGACTTTCTAACTCTGCAGCATAATTCTGAGCCTGCCTTTTAAATTCTTCAACTGCCTTGGCCATTGTGCCTATCTCACCCACTCTATTAGTACCGGGAACATGAATAGTGCGATCTCCAGAAGATAAAGCTGACATGGCATTAGTAATCTTCTCAAGAGGTCTAACAATCTCTCGAGTTACAATTAAGATTGTAAATATAGCTAACATTACCGTAAGTGCTAATATTAGACTCGCAATTATTAGATTTCCATTGCTTTTCTTAACAAGCTTTTTGCTGTGTTCATTAATATTTTCTCTA
>CAYMQD010000233.1:0-8775 GCA_964392475.1 uncultured Alphaproteobacteria bacterium | reverse complement strand
TTGCATGGATACTACCACAAATTAAATATAGAGGACAATGTGCAGTTACTGGCTTGACGGGTGGAATAAATTACGAAAGTACTGTGCTCCCATTAATATTGCGAGGAATATCTATACTTGGCATAGATTCTGTCTTTTGTCCCATGCAAGAAAGAATAGAAGTTTGGGATAAATTAGCTGAAGAAACTGAAATACCATTGTTAGAAAAAATAATAACAGAAGTAGGTTTAGAAGGACTCCCAAAAACTTTAAATAAAATATTAAAAGGAGAGGTTACAGGAAGAACTATTGTAAAAATAAATTAAATCTTCGGCCTTTGATTATATAAACCTAATTTTTTTTCTAAATTATATGATACTGTAAAACATAAAGTATCCATATTAATTGGGGCTACAACTTGAAGACCAACTGGCAAGCCGTTACTATCAAAGCCACAATTCATAGTTGATGCAGGATTTTTCGTAAGATTAAAAGGATAAGTAAACGGCGTCCAATCAAAAATATCACTTCCCCATCCATCCGGACAAAGATTCTCTGCTTTAAACGCAGTTATAGGCATTGTAGGACCCACAAGAACATTAATTCCTTTAGAAAAAATTTTATTAATATATTCTCCGTTAAAAGCTCTATTAGATTCTGCATCCATAAATTGAAATAAATTATATTTATTACCTTCATTACAAAAGTCTAGAAAAATAGGGTCTAAAACTTCTCTTTGGTGTTTATTAAATTTTCTAGACAAATTAGCAGCTCCTGTTTTC
Organism: uncultured Alphaproteobacteria bacterium; assembly: GCA_964392475.1. Taxonomy (GTDB): domain Bacteria; phylum Pseudomonadota; class Alphaproteobacteria; order TMED109; family TMED109; genus CAYMQD01. Next base: position 8,014 of record CAYMQD010000233.1, on the reverse strand, counting down.
CATAAAACTTCGAAGGTTTTTTTAGGATTCCTAGGACACTCTATATCAATTTCTTCAATTATAGCGCCCATCTCTTCAAGCTTATGAACTGCGCTATATATTATTTTACTAACATCACTTTCTACTTTATTTGAGCCTAAATGTTGTTTCATACCCCAATCTTTACAATATCCTACTCGCAAGCCCTTAATATTTTTTATGCATGAATTTTTATAATTTACATTATCTAAATCTAATGAATGCCAATCACGAATATCTGGCTGAGCAATAATCTGCATCAATAATGCTCCATCTTCTACAGTGCGTGTCATAGGACCAATATTTGCTATAGTTCCAAAGGGGGAAAGAGGCCATGCTGCAACTCTACCAAATGTGGGTTTGATTCCAAAAATTCCAGTAAAGCTACATGGGATTCGAACAGACCCTCCACCATCTGTACCTATAGAAAGAGGTCCTATTCCAGAAGCCACAGCAGATGAAGAACCTCCTGAACTTCCTCCAGAAGTAACATTAACATCCCAAGGATTTCTAGTTATTCCAGTAAGTGGACTTTGAGTTGTTCCTCTATGACCAAATTCTGGCGTTGTCGTTTTCCCAAATAATGTGGCCCCAGATTCTCGCAATCTTTCTATTACTGGAGCATCTTCTTCCCAGCTAGAATTTTTATCTATTGTTTTAGAACCTCTTAAAGTTGGCCAGTTTTTTGTTAATATTAAGTCCTTAATACTTGTTGGAATACCGTCAATAATACTTAATGGTTTATTTTTATACCAACGTGATTCGGAATCTTTTGCATCAGATAAAGCTTTATCTTCATCCACCATTACAAAAGCGTTAAGTTTCTTATCAAGTTCTTCTACACGCTTTAAAGTGGTTTTTATAACCTCAACAGGTGAAAGACTACCTTTTGAGTATTCTTTAATTAGTTCGGTTGCAGACAAACTCCATATATCTAAATTCATGTAAACCCTTTCTTAGGATATCTTAACTAGCAGAAATTAAAGTTATTCTTTATAATACTAAATATATATTTTTAAAAGATTACAAGTGACTTGGCTCAACATATTATTAGTCACTTAAATTTTTACCTTTAGGAAATTTTATGCATAACATTGATTTTTATCTTGCCCTTTCATCTCCTTGGACATATCTGAGTATGAAGAGAGTCTTAGATATTTCTATAAAATACAAAGTAAAATTGAATTTAAAACCCGTAAATGTAGCAGACATATTTAATCATAATAGGATTAAACAAGTAAAACAAAGACCTGAAGCAGTACAAATCAATAGGCTAAATGAATTAGAACGATGGCGAGAATATCTAAATATACCTCTTAACCTTCATCCTAAATACTTTCCAGTAGACCCCATACCATCAGCGAAACTTTTGCTAGCAATTTTAAATTCCGAATCAGAGAAAATATCTGAGAAGGGATATAGCTTTGCTGAAAGTGCTCTTCTAGCAGTATGGTGGGAAAATAAGGATATTTCTCAAAAAGAAACTTTAATAGAAATTACTAATAATTTAGGACTAGCTAGCAATAACCTTTTAAAGGAAAGTGAAAGTGAAGATATCCTAGTAAATATCGAGAAAAATACTTCTGAAGCAATTAAAAAGCATGTATTTGGAGTTCCTACCTTTATATATCAAAATAAACTATTTTGGGGACAAGATAGACTGGGTTTTCTTGATAGATATATTAGTAATTTTATAAATTTAAATTAAAAGAACTGATGTGTGGATATCACAGATAATATACTCCAACATAATTGCCGGATTTCTTCTTGTAGCAGGATCTGAGGAAAAAGAGATCCAACTAGATGTACTAGGAAATACAGCATCTAAGGATGCTTGTCATTATACTCTTCAAATAAGAAACTATTTAAATTCTAATATTGATAAATTAACCATAAGACTAACAGCTGTTGATAACTTTAGATCAAAAATAGGAGTAGCCATATTTGAAGCTAAAAATTTAGCTGAACTACAGCCTTACGTTAGAGCTATAACAATGAAAATATCAAATGATGCTAAAAAACTAAAATTAAAGTGTCAAGACACTAGGTTTTTAGAGGTTTCTATTGGCTATTGCTTTATAAAAAACGTAAATGAAAAAATATTATGTGACAAAGCTATTACCACTAAAAATAAAGATAAAGATATTAAAATAGTTCGCTCTAGTATGCTTCCCCCAATTGTAGAGAATAAAGACATAAAGGAAATCATTATCAAAGATATAGGTATAAAGGTAAAAAAAATTAATCGCAATCTAGCACATATGTATAATCTTCAAGTGGAAACTCAAGGTTTAATAGTCACCTACGTTAATAAACCTGATTTATTATTAGATATAGGAGATATAATACTTGAAGCATCATTTTTTCCAACTATTGATCCATATACTTTACAAAAAACAATTGCCGATAAAAAACTCTCAAAAAATAATTCCATCATACTTACGATTATCCGAAATTCAGAAGAACAGTGGATAGCTATACCACTAAAATAGAAATAAAATATAATTTTTATATAACATTGAAGAAATATATGTTTTATTTTCTTTTTTACTATAATGTATTTTCTGTTTATTTAATAAAATAAGATATTAAAGGATCATGACAAAAGAACCTAATAATGATCAAAGTAAATATTATTTGCTGGATAAAATTAACACACCAAATGACTTAAGAAAATTAGATCACTCTCAATTAGAACAAATTTCTTCTGAAGTAAGAAGAAAAATGATTGAAGCTGTTTCTATTACTGGAGGCCATTTAGGAGCAGGATTAGGTGTCGTGGAACTTACAGTTGCACTCCACTACGTATTTAATACTCCTGATGATCGTTTAGTTTGGGATGTAGGTCATCAAAGCTACCCCCATAAAATACTGACAGAAAGAAAAGACAAAATTCAGACTATAAGACAAAAAAATGGACTCTCTGGTTTTACGAGACGAGAGGAAAGCAAATACGACCCATTTGGAGCAGCACATGCAGGAACCTCAATATCTGCGGCCTTAGGAATGGCAGTAGCAAGTAACCTAGACAGTAGAAACAATAAAATAATCGCTGTAATCGGAGATGGGGCTATGACTGCGGGGATGGCTTATGAAGCTATGAACAATGCGGGAGCTATGAATAAACCTTTAATAGTAATACTTAACGATAACGATATGTCTATTGCTAGACCAGTTGGAGCTATGAGTGCATATTTAGCAAGGCTTATTTCGTCTAGGTCTTATAGAGGATTAAGAGCAGCTGCAAGTGATGTGGTAAAAAAGTTTCCAAAAAAAATAGCAAATACAGCTCGCAAGGCAGAGGAATATGCTAGAGGAATCATGACAGGAGGGACACTTTTTGAAGAATTAGGCTTTTATAATATAGGCCCAAAAGATGGACATAATAATAAACATCTTCTTCCAATTTTAAAAAATGTAAGAGATAACTCTAATAAAAAAGGCCCTGTACTTCTTCATGTTGTAACTAAAAAAGGTTATGGCTATGCGCCTGCTGAAGCTTCAAAAGATAAATACCATGGTGTAGGAAAATTTGATGTCGTAACTGGAAAACAACAAAGAAGCAATATTGAAAAACCTACTTTTACAGAAGTATTTTCTAATTCATTAATTATAGAAGCCTCAAAAGATCACAAAATATGCGCAGTTACAGCAGCCATGCCTAATGGAACTGGACTAGATAAATTTGAAAAACTGTTTCCTGAAAGAATGTTCGACGTGGGTATAGCTGAACAACATGCAGTTACTTTTGCCGCAGGACTTGCTACAGAAGGTTATAAACCTTTTGTTGCCATATACTCTACTTTTTTACAGAGAGCATATGATCAAGTAGTCCACGATGTCGCCATACAAAACCTTCCCGTAAGATTTGCAATAGACAGAGCAGGTTATGTTGGAGCAGATGGACCAACGCATGCCGGAAGTTTTGATATAGTTTATTTAGCCAGCCTCCCTAATTTTATAGTTATGGCAGCAGCAGATGAATCAGAACTTAATAATATGGTTGCCACCTGCGCATCTATAGACAATTGCCCCAGTGCTGTACGTTATCCAAGAGGAACAGGAATAGGTAATATACCCTCTAAAGATGGAAAACCTATAAAAATTGGTAAAGGAAGAATCATTATTGAAGGAACTAAAGTTGCAATACTATCTTTAGGCTCTAGACTACATACATGCTTAAATGCAGTAAAAGAACTCGAATCGATGGGTTTATCAACAACTTTAGCTGATGCAAGATTCTGTAAACCTATAGATGAAGAGTTAATAATAAAACTGGCAAAAAATCATCAAGTTTTATTAACTGTTGAAGAAGGATCTATAGGAGGCTTTGCTTCTCATGTATTGAAAACCTTATTGGATAATAGCCTATTAGAATCTGAGCTAATATATAGAAATATTTTTTTTCCAGATAAATTTATTGAACAAGATTCACCAAATGGTATGTATAAAACAGCAGGATTAAACGAATCTAATATAGTATTTAAGGTTATAAATGCACTTGAAAAAACAGACAAAAAACTGACATTAGGAGCCTAAAATAAAATTTATACTTTAGGTAATTTGAAAAATACTTTTTCTTCTAAACCTTCTATTTCCCTTACAGTTATATCTCCTACAAGTTCTTTTAGACGTTGCAACAGTTGCCTGGTTTGTTCTTCTGGAGTAGAAGCGCCAGCTGTTATTCCTATATTATTTTTATTTTTTACCCAATCAGGATTTAATTCATTTGCATCTGAAATGCGATAACTTGGAATATTATACTCTGAAGAAATCTCTGTAAGCCTAGCAGAATTAGAAGAGTTGGCTCCGCCTATTACTAAAACCACCTGTGCTAATTTAGATAACTTTCGTACTGCATCTTGTCTATTTTGTGTAGCATAACAAATATCGCTAGAACTAGGGCCCACAATATAAGGATACTTTTCTTTTAAAGCTATTACAATTTTCTCGGTGTCATTTACAGATAAGGTGGTTTGAGTTATATACGCAACTTTTTGATTTTTAATTAATTCTAATCTTAACACATCTTCGAGCGACTCTACTATTTCCATTTTATTCGTAATTTGCCCTGAAGTACCTTCAACTTCTGGATGTCCTTTATGACCTATCAAAACTATTTTGTATCCAAGCTTATCATATTTTATTGCTTCGTGATGCACTTTATTAACTAGAGGACAAGTGGCATCAATAGAATTTAATTTATTCATAGAAGCATCATTTTTTACTTTTTGTGATACACCATGTGCACTAAAAATAGTTATTCCACCTTCAGGAATTTCATTTACTTCTTCAACGAATACAGTTCCTTTTGCTGATAATCTTTGCACAACCTGAGGGTTGTGAACAATTTCGTGACGAACGTATATTGGAGGTCCATATTTTTCTAAGGCCCTTTCTACTATTTCAACTGCTCTTTCAACCCCAGCGCAAAAACCTCTAGGATTAGCAAGAAAAACATTTACATTATTATTCATTAAATTTGATCGCATAATATAATAAATATAAGTTACATTAACAAACACCAGAAACTACTTATTCGGAAAAAATCTTTTATAAATTCTGTTATACTTGTATTATAGTACATTAATATAAAAAAGTATTTTTTTTAAATCATATTTTAGATTGGTTATACAATGAAAGTGATATTATTTTTATACCTTTTTGTTATGATATGCTTTTCAAGTTTGGGTAATGCACAAGATTCTTCTAAGGATGTAATAGAATTCAGAAATAATTTAATGCATTCACTAAAATACCATCTAAGTGCAGTCGCTCAAATAGCTAAAAATAAAATTAGTTATGTAGAAGACGCAGAAGCTCATGCTGATGCAATTTATAAAATGCTTAAACAGGCCGATCATCTTTTTATAAATGATACAGGAGTAGGCGTAGGAAAAAGTAGAGCGCTTCCTTCAATTTGGGAAGATAGAAATACTTTTACCAACATGATGAAAGATAGTGCTGAAAAAGCAGCCCTACTCTATGAAGCAAGTATTACAAAAGATGTAAGTTTAATAGCTTCGGCTACAGGAAATCTAGGCAAGACTTGTGGAAATTGTCATAAGAAATTTAGAAAGAAAAAAAACTAACTTAAAATTTAAATTTTATATTTTAGTTTCCATTTTAAGTTTTATATCTCCAATGACCTCATTCGCGGATAGTAATATTGAAAGAGGTAGCTATGTTGCAATGGCTTCGGGATGCAAAAACTGTCATTCTATTCCTGGTAATCCTGATTATTCTGGAGGTGAAAAGCTAGAAACCAGTTTTGGTCAATTATATGCACCAAACATTACGCCCCATATCCATAATGGAATAGGAAAATGGACTATTCAACAGTTCTCTCGTGCAGTAAAAAAAGGGATATCTCCCAAAGGGACCCCATATTATCCTGCATTTCCATACACACATTATAGTTTAATGGCTAAAGAAGATTTAGAGAACCTTTACCACTATTTTATGAGTTTGCCTCCTGCAAACTTAAAATCAAAAGAGCACAATCTTTATTTTCCATTTAATCTTAGATTTCTATTATGGATTTGGAGATGGCTATACATAGAAGATACCAGTCAAATAGTTATATCTATTTCCAAAAAATATGAGAGAGGTAAATATTTAATAGAAGGATTAGGCCATTGCGGAGTCTGTCATACACAAAGAAATATACTTGGAGGATCTATTAGTTCACTTAACCTAGCCGGAAGTCTATACCGTATAAATAATAAAATTATAACTGTTCCAAATATAACTACTCATAAAACAATGGGAATTGGAAATTGGGACAAAGATGATATTATCTGGTTTTTTAAGACAGGTCTTCTTGTTGATGGAGATACAGTTAGCGGAAAAATGGGAGATATTATTGACGAAAGTATTAGTAGTTTAAGCACATATGACATAGATTCTATGGCTACATATTTAAAATCATTACCTCCATTGGTTAATTCAAAGTTTAAAATTATTAGGACAATAGATGAGGACTAACAAAGGCATCTAGATTGCCACTTTTTGGTGAAATTTCATTCCAGCTAGTCAAAGAAAAATATACAACAGCAACACCAGCTGTTGGGAACTTTTCTCTAAATACCTATATTAAGTCTGGTCTACTACTCTCACAAATAAAATTTAAAAGTTCCTTAACGCCAGGAACGTGGGCTACTATTGCCAAAACATTTACAGCATTATCTACATTTTGTACAAACCTTAACAAAACCTCTTTTGATGAAAGATATAATTCCGGTTCTACAATTATATTTTTATTATTAGTAAAAAGTCTATTTGCAGTTGATTGAGATCTGACAGCTGAAGAAGTAATCACTTGATCCACTTTAAAATCTAATTCAGAAATCCAATTTTCTATAAGCCTACAAGCCTTAACACCCTTATTATTCAGTGCTCTATCATGGTCATCTAGACTACTATCTGACCAGTCTGATTTAGCATGTCTAATAATAAGTAATATCTTCATTTTCTATTCTAAAGCCTGTTTAAGATCACCTATTAAATCATCCACCAACTCTATACCTACTGATAACCTAATTAAACCATCATTTATACCTAACTCTTTTCGAACATCTTTAGGTAGAGATGCATGTGTCATAGTAGCAGGATGTTCTATCAGACTCTCTACTCCTCCAAGAGATTCAGCCAAAGTAAATATTTCAAATGATTTTAGTATTTTTATCACTTCATCAATATCTAAATTAATATTTGCTGCAATTATACCTCCAAAACCATTCATCTGTTTTTTAGCAAGCTCATGCTGCTTAAAGCTTTCCAATCCTGGGTAGTAAACTTTATCAACTTTTGGGTGATTTTCCAACCACCTTGCTATTTTTAAAGCATTCGTGCAGTGCCTTTCCATTCTTAAAGAAAGCGTTTTAAGTCCTCTTAGAGCTAAAAAAGAATCAAAAGGTCCTTGAATAGCACCAGAGGCATTTTGAATATATCCTAACCTTTCAGATAACTTTTCAGAATCGGTTACAGCTACGCC
>CAYMQD010000232.1:0-2741 GCA_964392475.1 uncultured Alphaproteobacteria bacterium | reverse complement strand
TACGCCCCTTTTATGGGTTTTAAGGGACTCATTAAATTTGACTGGAACTAAATATGGCTGTGGAATTCAACAATGTGGAGCTTGTACGGTCCTTATCAAAGCTCGTCCTGTTCGTTCCTGTGGAGTAATAGTGGAAGATGTTGCAGGAAAAGAAATTACTACCATTGAAGGTCTATTAGAAGACAACAGTAATCCTGTTCAGGAGGCATGGATGGCAGAAGAAGTTCCTCAATGCGGATACTGTCAATCAGGTCAGATTTTATCTGCAGTTTCTCTGCTCAAAAGAAAACCGAAGCCCACTGATCAAGATATTGATCGAGGAATGCTGAACCTTTGTCGTTGCGGGACCTATGTAAGGGGCAGAAAAGCCATTTTTCGTGCCTCAGAAATGATGAGGGAGGCATGATGTCTAAAACAAAAATGAATCGAAGAACCTTTCTCAAGGTTTCAACACTTGCAGGAAGCGGTATGCTTGTAGGGTGTAGTTTTTCTTCACCAAAAATAATGAGTAGTCAAGAACCTAGTGAAACCGAACTAGGTCTATGGGTACGTATTGGACAAGATGATTCAATTACATTAGTTCTTCCATCTGCTGAAATGGGACAACATGCTCATACAGTGCAAGCAATGATTATTGCTGAAGAATTAGAAGCAAATTGGGAATCAATCAATGTTATTAACGCTCCAATAAATTCTGAATATGTAAATCCAGAACTTTTTAATAAACAAAGAACTGATGGAAGTACCAGCATAAGCGCTTTTTGGGATAAACTTCGTTATGTTGGAGCAGGAACAAGATTAGTTCTCACCAAAGCAGCAGCTAATAAATGGAATGTTCCTGAGAGTGAGTGCGAAGCCACAAATGGTTATATTATTCATAAAAAGACTTCAAAGAAGCTTAGTTATGGAAAACTTGCCTTATCCGCATCTAAAATTACGCCACCGGAAGAACCAATTTTAAAAAAACCTGAAGAATATAAATACATAGGTAATTCAGTACCTAAAATTCATACAAAATCAAAATCTAACGGTAAAGCAATTTTTGGTTATGATGTTAGATTGCCAGATATGCTGTTTGCATCAGTCAAACAATCTCCAATTTTCGGGGGAAAATTAAAATCTTATGACGAAAAAGCAGTAAAAAATATTTCTGGTTTTATTTCTGTAGTACCTGTCCCAAATGGTATTGCTGTCGTTGCTAATTCAACATGGAGAGCAATGAAATGTTTAGAAGTCCTTAATCCTAAATTTGAAGGGGGTAATACTAAAGGACTTACTAGTAAAAAGATTAAAGAAGTATTGACTTCTAAATTGGATGATTTGGGAAAAGTAGAAGTTGTTGCTGATAAGGTTTTAGATGTTGAGTATGAGGTACCTTACCTTCATCATGCCACAATGGAACCAATGAATTGTACAGCTTATGTAAGAGATGATTCGTGTGAGATCTGGGTCCCTACTCAATTTCAGTCGAAGACTTTAGAAACAGCAATGGATGTAACTGGTTTTTCTGAAGATCAAATAAAAATCTATACAACACTATTGGGAGGGGCTTTTGGTCGTCGGCTTGAAACAGATTTAGTAACTCAAGCATTAATTGATTCAAAATCATTAAAGAAACCTGTTCAGGTCGTTTGGACTAGAGAGGAAGATACAAAACACGGGTTCTATAGGCCATTAAGTATAAGCCGTTTTCAAGTAGGCATTAATAATGAAGGGAAACCATTACAATGGGAAAGTCAAGTATCTCAACCTAACTTACTTGCTCAATTTGTACCCTCTATGGGGTGGTTGAACTTTGATCCAATGACAATTCCTGCAGCTGTTCATGATTATCCATTAATACCAAAACATTTTTATGAAATTGATGGAGTAAATGTAACACATTCTCCAGTAATTTTTGATGTCCCAATTGGGCCATGGAGAGCTCCTCCAAATAGTATTAATGTTTTTTACACTGAGAGTGTAATGGATGAACTCTCATACTTGGCAGGTATAGATCCATTGATATATCGGTTGAGTTTTTTGAAAAATAGTCCTAGGCATAAAAACGTATTGGAATTAGTTGCAAAACAATCAGGATGGGGTACAGATACCATGGAAGGACAAGGACGTGGTTTGGGTATTAATGAATGGTTCCCAATTAATGAGACAAAAACGATCCTTGGAGTTGTTGCAAAAGTATCTATATCTGAGAAAGGTAAATTAAAAATTGATAGAGTAGATTGTGTTGTAGATTGTGGAATAGCTGTAAATCCTGACAGTGTAAAAGCTCAAATAGAAGGAGGTGTTATTATGGGCTTATCTGCAGCATTATATGAAAAGATTACTATCAAAGATGGACAAGTTTCTCAGAGCAATTTTGATGATTATCGAATTACTCGAATGAGAGATACTCCGGAAATTAATATTTCTATTGTGAAAAGCCTAGAAAGACCTACTGGCACTGGCGAACCAGGAAGTTCTCCAATTGTTCCTGCAATAACCAATGCAATATATGCTGCTACTGGTAAAAGAATACGTAAATTGCCAATAGGCAAACAAAAACTAATTTGAATCCAAATTTATATTAAATAAAACCATATAAAATATTATTTATGGAAATTGAATTATTAAATCAATCTCCATAATCTTCATTTAATTCTCCACGAGTAGATGGACTGGATGTCCTAGATAGTTGAAAGGGTGTGTTTTGTTCCCCCACCCCTCTTGACCGATAGTTTCTCATCAAGGGGTGACAATCT
>CAYMQD010000231.1:0-8906 GCA_964392475.1 uncultured Alphaproteobacteria bacterium | reverse complement strand
ACTAGTATCAGAATTTAAAAAACCTGCCGTAGCTATCATTAAACACGCTAATCCTTGTGGGGTAGCCCAGTCATCCAATTTATGTAAGTCTTGGAAGTTAGCTTTAAGGACAGATCCTCAAAGTGCATTTGGTGGTATTGTAGCACTAAATCGAACTCTTGACAAAAACACAGCTCAAGAAATCTCTAAACTATTTATTGAAGTAATAATAGCCCCTAAGATATCATCTACAGCGTTAATGATTTTAAAACAGAAAAAAAGTTTGAGGCTATTAATATCTGGTAATTTATCGTCTCCAACAAAATCAAGCAGAAATATAAGACAAATTACTGGGGCTCTACTGGTACAAGATGAAGATAGGAGTAAAATTAATCAAGATAGCCTAAAAATAGTAACAAAACTTAAGCCCAACAAGCAACAAATACTAGATATGAATTTTGGATTTATAGTTGCAAAACATGTAAAATCTAACGCTATAGTTTACGTAAAAAATGGTGCAACTATGGGAATAGGTGCAGGTCAAATGAGTAGAGTAGATGCTGCAAAACTTGCGTCCTCCAAAGCTAGAGAGGCCGCTCAACTAACTGGATATAAAAAAAGTTTTACAGAAAATTCTGTAGCAGCTTCCGATGCATTTTTTCCATTTAAGGATGGTATAGAAATTCTTGCTAAATCAGGCGCAAAGGCAATAATACAACCCGGGGGATCCATTAGAGATAAAGAAGTTATAATGGAAGCAAATAAGCATAATTTATGTATGGCATTTACTAATAATCGTACTTTTAAACATTAATATTTTTAGTGAAAACTAAAATTACGAACCCAACAAGCATAAAAACTACAATTGAAAACATACCCGCCCGCTGACTTTGAAAAACATCTGACACTATTGCTAAAACTACAGGGCCTAAAAAAGCGGTTGCTTTACCTGATAAGGCAAACAATCCAAATGAACTGGCTATTTCTTTTGGGTTTGATATATGTGCCATTAACGTTCTACTGGAAGATTGAACAGGGCCAATAAAAAGACCCAACATTAAGCCAAGAATCCAGAACCAAAATATACTTTTTATTAAAAGTATCAAAGTACCAAGGATCATTAAAAAGAATAAAGATACTAGTATTACTTTTTTAGGCCCAACTTTATCATCTATAAAACCAAATAGAAGGGCTCCTATGCCTGCAGTTAAATTTAAACTTATTCCAAAAATTATCACTTCTTCAATCTTCATTCCAAAAGTACCAGCAGCATACAGTCCACCAAAGGCAAATAAAGTATTTAATCCGTCTGTATAGATCATCCTAGCCAAAAGAAAACGACCAGGAGAAAATTCTTGGAATAGGTTTTTAAACTTTTTTAAACTAGCTGATATTGACTCTCGTAAACTTTTTGAATCACTCGAATTATTTGGCTCGAGGGATACTATTAAAGGCCATGAAAATATTAAAAACCATATAGCAACTATAGGCCCCGCGATTCTTACATTTTCTGCATCTAAAGTGCTTATTCCTAAGATTGGATTCTCTGGTTTTATAAAGCCAAATAGTACTATCGCTAGGCAAATAATCCCTCCAAAATATCCAGTTGCCCAAGCTATACCTGATAACTTTCCAATAGAATCGAGACTTGAGATGTTAGTTAATCTAGAATTATAAAATACCATGCCTAACTCAAAAGAAAAATTGGCTATAACTATAATAATTAAGAAAGGAATAATAAAACTTTCTTCTGGTCGAACAAACCATAATAGAGCTGAACACAAAGATACACATAATGTTGTAGTAATAAACCATGGCCTAATATTCTTAGAAGAATCTGCAATTACACCTAAAGTAGGAGCCGAAACAGCTACCAAAAATCCTGAAATTCCTATAGCCCATCCCCATAATGTCGTAGCTTTAACAACATCACCAACTATTGCTTTTTGAAAATAAGCTGCAAAAACAAATGTTATTACCACAGTAGAGAACGGTGAATTTGCCCAATCAAAAAGACAGAATGAAATTTTTTTAAAAATTGGGTTTTTAAATTTATCTGTTATTTCTAGCAAGATTTTTCCTAAAATGTATTATTATTCTATTTTTAATATTTTCTTAAGCCTATTTATTTCCTTATCCATCGCAACTGCTCTTGCTGCATTTCCTGGATGAACCCCTAAAGATTTATTTTTTATATTTTCTGGTTGAAAAATTGATAGTCTTCTCCAGTAGTCGGCTGCCTTATTTAAACTAAAACCTGCTTTAAGAGCATAATATACACCCCATTTATCTGCTTCATACTCTTTTTTTTGATTTTGCCATATTAGTAAATCGCTTAATTTCCTTATAGATGGTTTGTCATCAAAAGATAATGGTAGAGTAGCACTTTCATTAGATCCATTTCCTTCGTAATGTAATATGTTATGAGCTAACTCATGACCAATTAAAAAAGCTATTTCCCCATCTGATCCGGCTGAAGTAATTGCACCCAAACTTACAAATATTTTTTTTCCATCTGCATAAGCATTAGGATATGGTGTAGGCATTGGCTGAACAGGAAAACCGCACGCATAAATTCCAGAAAAATTTAATGAAAGCTTTTCGCGCCCTCTTAACAATTTAATCTGTAAAGTTCCTTTAAAAGAAAGGTCTTCTAGAGCTTTTCTTATATTTATTCCTGAGTATTCGTTAGCTCCTAATACTATATCACCTACTTTCATCCCTGCGGCTTCTGCTGGACTATTGGGAGCTATTGAAACTATAATTGGGAGCATATTAGAATTTTCTATACTATTATCCGCGATACCTTTTACAGCTGATAAAAAAACTGGGCGCATATGCCTCGGTAAATCTTCCGGTATAGCTGTAATAAAGCCAAACTTTTGGACTATAGAATTTACACAACTATCTTTATTTGCAAGCATTATAGGCCAAGCAATAGAATGTAGTTTTCTAGTTGCTGAAGCCATAGAGTAAATTGCAACTTCTGCTTGGCGTAAAAATTCCTCCTCATACTTTATATCATTAGAAAACGTTTTATTTGTTGATCCTTTTTCATAACTACAATTAGTAAAAAACAAAAATAAGGAATAAAATATATAATTTTTTAATATTTTATAATTTGAACCGCATATAATAATCCTATGGAACTTATAAACTAAAGAGTTATTAACTTTAAAAAACATTTTCTATTTTTTGACTATTAAAATACATAAATTAAGACAGTATATTCAAAGATATTTATTGTATAAAATTCTTAACTATTTCAATATTGGAGCGGGCGATGGGATTCGAACCCACGACCCCAACCTTGGCAAGGTTGTGCTCTACCCCTGAGCTACGCCCGCATAAGTTAAAGTAAATAATCAACTTTTATTATATTCCTTCAACAAAATAAATAATAACTTCGTAATCCACGCTTGCAAGAGACAATTATTTATATATGTTTATTTTATTTTAGTATATGCAAATTAAACAAATTAACTCATATATGTTATACTAAATAATAATTTCGAAATATTAATCGATCTGAAGGGTCATAAAAATGAATGCTTATAATAGTACAGAAAACTTAACACAAAATAATATTAAAGATGTGTCTATAGCGACCTTTACAGATGAAGTATTGACGGCTTCAGCAGAAACCCCCGTAATAGTAGATTTTTGGGCTCCTTGGTGCGAACCTTGTAAAAAATTAGGTCCTAGTATTGAAAATGCAGTTAATGCCCAAGCTGGAAAGGTAAAATTAGCGAAAGTTAATATAGATGAAAATCCACAACTAGCACAGCAACTCCGAGTTCAGTCAATACCTACCGTATATGCATTTGTTAATGGCCAGCCAGTAGATGGATTTACTGGAGCAATACCTGATAGCGAAGTAAAAGGATTTGTCAATAAAGTAGCAGAATATAATAAAGATTCTCGAGAAAATCTCAAAAATATTGAAGAATATTTAGCAAAAGCTGAGAAGTTAGCCCTTGACAATAAACATGAAGAAGCTATCGAAGTTTTTTCTTCAATTTTAGAACAAAATCCACCCGAAAATGAAACAGCTAGAACCTTGAGTGGCCTAGGAAAATGTCTAATTGCAATGGGTAAAACTGAGGAAGCTGTAAATATAGTAAATAGTATAGACCCAGCAATTAAAAATAATAAATATATATTAGGCCTAAAAACTGCAGTCAAGCTTTCTAATGATGTAAAAACAAGCCTGCCAACCGAAAAATTAAAACAGAATCTTGAAAATAACCCTAAAGATTTTAATATAAAATTTGAACTTGCTGCATCACTAATGGCTTCTGGAGAAAGTTCTGAAGCTATTAATGAACTATTAGAGATTATTAAGAGCGATAAAAATTGGAATAGTGGCGCTGCTAAAAATAAATTACTCGAAATCTTTGAAGCTTTAGGATCGGATGATCCGCTCACAAAAGATGGGAGAATGCGATTATCTTCCTTAATATTCAATTAATTTAGATATGATACCTAAGTCAACAGCAGATTTGCCAGCAAATATTCCACTTTTCCCTTTAATGGGAGCACTATTATTACCTAAAGGAAAGCTTGCATTAAATGTTTTCGAACCTCGCTACCTCCAGATGACAGATGATTCACTTGCTAATTCTAAGTTTATCGGGATTATACAACCTATGTCTTCTAGTGATAAATCCAGTGTTCCAGAGCTCTATCCCGTTGGCTGTCTTGGATATATTAAATATTTTGTTGAAGAAGACGGCCCTCGTTACCTAATTGAACTACTTGGAATATCTAGATTTCGATTAAAACGAGAAGTTATATCAGAAAAGTCATATAGAATAGCAAGTGTTGATTTTAATGAATTTAGCCATGATTTTTCTAAAGAATATTCAAATAATTATGAGACTGCTGATATTATAAAGTCCTTAAGAACATATTTTTTAGCAAATGGCATAAAAGCAGAATGGGACGAAATATCAAAAACTAATATAGAATATTTAATATCTATACTATCACAAATTATTCCATTTAGTCCTTCTGAAAAACAAGCAATCCTAGAAGCTACAACAATAAATGAAAGAACTAATATTATTATTACTTTGCTTAATATGATGACAATATCAAAGAACAGCCCACAGAGTTCTATCAATTAAGAGATAATAGAATGATAAAGAAAACAAATAAAGTTTCATTAGAGAATAGCATTATAGATAAGAAATTATTAAAAATTCTTGTTTGTCCATTGACTAAAAAAGAACTAAAATTGGATGAAAAAAATTCAGAATTAATAAGTGAGTCTGCAGGACTTGCTTATCCAATCAAAAATGGCATACCTATAATGCTAGTAGATGAAGCTAGAAAAATAAATAAAATTGAAAAACAAAAAAAATAAAATAGTAAAAATTGAATATGTTCAAAAAGATAAATTATTAAAATTATTTTTTGAAGATGGCCTTTCCTCTTCTATTACTTCTGAAATACTTAGAGTATATAGCCCGTCTGCTGAAACTAAAGGTCACGGGGGAGCAGTCAAGCCTCCACCAGTTTTAGATAAGGAGAATATAAATATTATAAATATTGAACATGTAGGAAATTACGCAATAAAGATCTTTTTTGACGATTTACATAATACTGGCATATATTCATGGGAATATTTAAGATATTTATCTGAAAATATAGAATCCCTTAAAAAGGATTACCAACATAGAATTGGAAAAAAAAGTAAAATACAAGAATATTATTAGTGTTTAACTCTTAAGCCGCTTTCCCATTGCATAACTTGAAAAAATTCTTTTTAAAGTTCTTGATTTTGAAACAAAAAGTAATCCAACCCGACGTGTTTTTTTAATAATGAAGTTGTCTGTACTAAAAATTTTATTAAGACCATGGGTTATAGCTATCATCGTTAAGGCTTCTTTTTTTTGGCTCACAGAATACTCATCTAAAACGTATTTGCTGCCTATATCTTGACCAGATCTTGCCGCTCTTCCACAAGCTTTAGAAATATTATCTATTCCTCTTAAAGAAAGGTTAAATCCTTGACCTGCTATTGGATGAATGGAATGAGCTGAATCTCCTACTAAAGCAATTCTATTAGAAGAAAAATATTCTGATAAAATTAGCTTTAACGGCCAAGCCGCTATATCTCCAACAATCTTTAAATTATAGATACCATTATAAAGATTCTTGGAAATTAATTTTGATAAATCTATCTTTTTATCTTTAACTTCTTCGGCAATGGATGGTGTTGTAGACCATACTATCGAAGAACGTGAAAATTTCTTTTTTTTAGTATTAATGGGTAATGATGCTATAGGACCATCATCTAAAAATTTTTCAATTGCTAATCCATTATGTTTAAAGGGTTGTTCTACTGTGGTTACTATTGCTACTTGATTATATTCCTTTGTGAAAGTTTTAATGTTAGCTAGTCTACGAATATTCGAATTTTTACCATCTGAGCCAATTATTAATGAACTATAAACCCTACTTTTGTTGGATAAATTTGATACTACTTTATTTTGATTAAATGATATATCTTCTACACTAGAAACTATTCGTTTTATTTTTTTTTCACCTGCTATTATCTTATTTATAGATTTTCTTAGTAACGAATTATCTACTATATAACCCATAGGTTGAGCTGAAATGCTTTTATCTTGAAATAAAAAATCAGTACTAATTGGAAAATTTCCATCTATGACTCTTATTTTTGTAATCGGAGACGCTTTATTTTCTAATCTTTCCCAAACTTTTAAACGTTTAAAAATTTTTTTTTGTTCCCGAGATATGGCCGTAGTCCTTAAATCATTAGACTGCATTTCTAATATTTTCAAGTTTACTGGTTCTACTATTATCACTTCAAATCCCTCTACAGCAAAAGCCAAAGCGGCCGTAGATCCTACTAACCCGCCTCCTGCAATCAAAACATCACATTTATATTTCTCTTTTGTATTCATATCATTAATATAAGTTTAAAGTGTTGGATAGGCCATACCATGATTAAAAATAATTTCTCGAATTATAGCGCATGCGAATTAGGAAGAAAAATATCTAACCGAATAATAGATCCGGTTGAGTTGGCTGAGTATTTTTTGGAATTAATTTCTAATAGTCCATCTCTTCCAAGACTTTCATTTACTCAACTACTTAAAGAACGTACTATTTCAGAATCAAAAAAATCTAGTGTTAGAATAAAAGAAAATAGAAGCTTAGGCCCCTTAGACGGAGTGCCCTGCGCATGGAAAGACTTATTTGATGTTGAAGGGCAAGTTACTGCGGCTGGATCAAAGCTATTAGTTAATAACACTGCAAAAAAAGATGCAATAGTTCTGCAAAAATCTAGAGATTCAGGGCTTGTTTTTCTTGGTAAAACATCAACGGTAGAATTTGCCTTAGGTGGAATCGGTACTAATAAGCATTTTCCATGCCCTCCTAACCTATCCATACCAGGAGGAAAGCATGTTGCCGGTGGATCAAGTGCTGGTTCTGCCTCAGCAGTAAGTGGGGGATTAGCACCTTTAGCAATTGGAACGGATACAGGTGGGTCTGTCAGGATCCCAGCTGCTTGGCAAGGATTGGTTGGCTTAAAAACCTCACATGGGCTTATCTCGCTTAAAGGGGTAGTTCCTTTAGCTCAAAGCTTAGACACCGTGGGACCTTTATGTAAAAACGTAGAGGATGCGTGTATGTTTTTTAAGATAGCAACCAAACAAAGCTTTACTATATTTACTAAAAAAAATATTAAAGATTATAAAATTATCGTTTGTAAAAACTTAGTATGGAATAATTGTGATGACGCGGTGAAAGAGATTATAGATATTGCACTCCATAATTTAATCAAACAAGGAGCAAATCTTGAATCTGCAGAAATACCCGAAATATCTAATATAAATAATATAATAGAAGATCATGGCGAACTTGTATTAAAAGAAGCTTGGAATAATTGGTCTTCTATTATTGAAGGTAATGAAATAGATATAGATCCAAATGTTTTACATAGAATGCATATTGGTAAAAATACTAATTCTAAAGATATAAATATTGTTAAAAGGGGTATAAAATTAAATCAAGCTGCATTAAATGCAAAATTTAAAAAAATTGATGTTATTGCTATGCCCACAGTATGTATAAATCCACCCTTAATAACAGAAGTAAAAGATAAAAATAAATATAATTATTACAATAGACTTGCTCTTAGAAATACCAAACTTAGTAATATTCTAAACTTAACGTCTATTACAATACCTATTCCTGTATCTAGAGATCAAAAACCTACGGGACTAATGTTATGTAGTTTAGCTGGGAATGAAAAAAAACTTTTAAAGCTAGCAAAACTGTGTGAAGAAATTCTAAATTGTTCAAAAAAATAAAACTAATTCACACAATCTTGCTTGTTTATTTTACAAACTTATTCTATTTGTGATAAGCGGATTCTCCATGTACCGTTTGATCTAAACCCTGTAATTCTTCTTCAGAACTTGCTCTCAAACCTACAAGTGCAGCTGTAATTTTTACTAGTATATATGAAACAACCCCACACCAGAGGCCTACTGCAATAATCCCTGTTATTTGTACACCTAGTTGCTTATATATACCTAGCTCAGATAAACCTAATCCACCAAACGAAGTATCTCCTAAATTGGCAACTAGCAAAGTTCCGATTACTCCACCTACTCCATGAACAGCAAACACATCAAGAGTATCATCTATTCCAAATTTACTTTTTACTACGCCTACCATCCAATAACAGATACTACCAGCAGCTATACCTATTATCAAAGCTCCAATCGGTCCAACAAAACCTGAAGCAGGAGTAATGGTTGCAAGCCCTGCAATACACCCTGTTGCCATACCTACAATGGTAGGTTTTCCATGCTTTAACATCTCTATAAACATCCATACTAAAGCGGCTGTAGCAGCAGATATATGAGTCACTGTCATTGCCATCC
>CAYMQD010000230.1:0-7277 GCA_964392475.1 uncultured Alphaproteobacteria bacterium | reverse complement strand
CTTCGGAAAAGTAGATAGAATTTCACCAGAAGCCCCAGTTCCTATTATGCAGCTCGAATCAATTACAGAAACACTAGGAGGAGCCGGAAACGTATTAAGAAATCTATGCTCATTAGGAGTAAAAGCATCTTTTATATCTTCAGTCGGGACAGATAAAGAAGGAAGAATACTTACAAGAATGATTGGCAAAACTAAAGTTAGTGAAACTACCCTTATAGGAATACCTAATCGTAATTCAACTGTTAAAACTAGGTTTATAGCTGACGGTCAACATTTACTAAGAACAGATATAGAAAATACTGAACCAATTGATAAAACAATAAAGAAAGAAATACTATTTGCAGCAAAGAACTCCATAAGAAACTGCGATGCAATAATTCTATCAGATTATGGAAAGGGAGTTTTAGATGAACAGATAAATAGTCAAATTATTGAAACTGCTAGAAAATTTAATAAACCTGTGATTGTAGACCCTAAAGGGCCCAATTTTTCTATATATAATGGCTCAACAATTATTACTCCTAATGCATATGAAGCTTCTGCTGCAACTAGACTTCCAACGAGAACACAAAAAGAAGTTCAAGATTGTGGAAGCAGCCTTATTAAATCAGGTGTGTCTGACATGGTTTTGATCACTCAAGGTGGCAGAGGGATGACATTAATAAATAAAAATAACTCAATACATTTCGAAGCAGAAAATCATCAAGTTTATGATGTTTCTGGTGCAGGTGATACAGTTGTTGCAACACTTGCAGCAACTTATGCTACGGGTATAGGACCAGAAAAATCCTCAAAATTAGCAAATATTACAGCTGGCATAGTAGTTGGCAAGATAGGAACAGCTGTATCTCTACCAGAGGAAATAATAAAAAGTTCAAATAATAAAGATTATTCAAGTTTATTAGAAAAAATAGTAAATTTAGACAATCTTAAAAAATGTATAAACACTTGGAATAAAAAAAATAAAACTATAGGATTCACAAATGGTTGTTTTGATTTAATTCATCCTGGACATATTTCTTTACTTAAAACTGCAAAGTCAAAATGTGAAAAACTAATAGTAGGAATAAATAGCGATAACTCTGTATCACGCCTAAAAGGAAAAGAAAGACCAATACAAGAAGCTAGTGCTAGAGCCAAAATACTTGCATCAATGGAGTTTGTGGACCTTGTTTGTGTGTTTGAAGAAGATACTCCTATAAAACTTATACGCCTCATAAAACCTAAATTGCTTTTTAAGGGATCTGATTACTCTATAAATCAAGTCGTAGGAAAAAAAGAAGTAGAGTCTTTTGGAGGCAAGGTGGTTCTTATAGATTTATTAAAAGGCCACAGTACTACTAATTTAATCAATCAGAGCATAACTAAAATTAAGTAATTTGTATAATTAAGAGATTTTTAATTTTTTATAATATTTACTTAGAGCCTACTATGTCACGCCTAATCGTTCTTGTTTTAGTAAATAATTTTTCTAGTGCTTTGCCATCTTGCTCCTGAATAGCATGTTTTAGATGATCCAAATCTTTTCCAAATTGAGATAACATATCCAATACAGCAGTCTTATTAGTTAAAAATATGTCTCTCCACATAATAGGGTCTGAAGCAGCTATTCGAGTAAAATCCCTAAATCCTCCCGCAGCATATTTTATAACTTCTATTTTTAAGCTGTCTTCTAAATTGGCAACCGTACCAACAATAGAAAATGCAATTAAGTGAGGAATAAGTGAAGTGATTGCTAAAACAGAATCATGATGCTCAGAGCTCATAATATCTACTATCATGCCTGAGGAAAGCCTCATATCCCTTACTTTACTTACTGATTTTTTATCAACATTATTTGCAGGTGTAAGAACACACCAATGGCCTTTAAATAGTTTTGCAAAACCTGCAGATGGACCTGAATACTCTGTTCCAGCAATAGGGTGTCCTGGCACGAAATGAACATGAGAAGGTAACAAATTACTAATCTCACTAACTATAGAACCTTTTACTGAGCCCACATCTGTAACTATTGCATCTTTCTTAAATTCATTTGTTAAATCTCTTATTACATTTATATAAGCAGCTACAGGTATACCTATAACAATTATATCTGCTTCATTGACAGCTTCCCTCGCAGAACTGACAACTTTATCAACTATACCTAGATTTTTTGCTTCTTCGCGAGTTTTTAAAGTCCGAGACGTAGCTACTATCTCTTTAGCTATCCCTTTTTCTTTTAAAACTCTGGCTAAGGAAGAGTTGATTAAACCTATACCTATTAATGCGACTTTATCAAATAAATAACTTTTCATTATTATTCCTTTTCCATTAACTGCTTAGGATGTGAGCCTATTACTTTCATATTAGTGGATGATTGATTAACAAAACCATCGGTAGAAATTAAATAGTTACCATTTGATTTAGCTATGACCGTCTCCTCCTTCAAATTAATATCTAAACTTTCTGAAATTGAAAGTGTGGTATCATCGCCAGAATTTTCAGGGTTTTGTAGACCTACAATTGCAAACTTTGAAAATTCCATTTTTTTCTCAGTATTTATTATAGGAGCCACTCCAATAATTCTTGGAGATTCAGGATAAATCAATTCAAGCCACCAATGATCTTTGGAGGATAGGCTTGGATAACTTAAGCAAACTAAATCGACCTTTTTCTGATTAAGTAAAGAAATACCCTTTTTACTACTTTCACACCCAACTATACATGCCCCTTGACCAAAAAAATGTCGAATAGTGTTTCCAGAAAAACAAAACTCCCCCCCAGGCACCGCTATATTCAAGCCACCCTGTAAAATTATTTGAGCACCCATAATCTCATTCCAAATCTTGGAAATCATTTCTAGAGATAATTGGCCTTTTTCTCTACTATTAATAGCTCTCATTATTTCAATATGTCGCTCAGGTCTATAAATTTTCTTAAGTTTGGTATCTGAAGATTCTTTAATTTTTCCAATATAATTTGCAAGGCTAGCCCTACTAACCAATAATTCCTGTATAATTTTATCTATTTCATCTATCTCTTTTCTTATTTTTGACAGATCATTTTTGTATTTCATTTTTTATACTCCAAGGCTTTACCTGCTCTTAATACTCTTATAACTTGAAAAATTCTCTATTAATATTATTAGTCTATGTTACTTATTAATATGAGTTATATATAGAAAGTAAAAAAAATTAGTAGTCTTTAGATTATATTTCTAAATAATAATTTAAGAATAGATATTTTAATAATGAATAAAAGCCACAAAATAAACAAAAAATTAAATAACATTACGCATAATCCTATAATTACGATAGAAACACCTTTTGAACTGAAAACTGGTTTTAAATTAAACCAAATAAAAATCGCATACCAAACATATGGTTCTTTAAACAAAAATAAGTCCAATGCAATTTTACTATGCCATGCACTTACTGGCGATCAATATGTAAGTGGATTACATCCTATCAGTAAAAAACCAGGTTGGTGGGATGACCTTATAGGCCCAAATCAAGTATTTGATACGAATCGTTATTTTTTAATTTGTGCCAATGTATTAGGAGGTTGCATGGGGACCACTGGCCCTCTTGAAAATAATCCAGAAACAGGAAATCCCTACGGCATTAGTTTTCCTGAAATTTCAATCACCGATATGGTAGATGCTCAAAAACTATTAGTCGATTATTTAGGTATTGAACAATTATTTTGTGTAATAGGTGGCTCTATGGGAGGCATGCAAGTCTTAGACTGGGCCACAAGATATCCAAGTAAAGTTTTTTCTGCCGCACCGATAGCTACTTCGTATAGGCATACTGCTCAAAACATAGCTTTTCATGAAGTTGGCCGACAGGCCATTAGAAATGATCCCGAATGGCACCAAGGAGAATATATTTCGCATAACACCAATCCTATTTTAGGCTTAGGAGCAGCGAGAATGGTAGCTCATATTACCTATATGTCTGAGGGGGCCTTTTCTGCAAAGTTTGGAAGAGAAAGGAGAGACAGTGCGCTATCAAATATGTTTAAAAGTAGTTTTGAAGTTGAAAGTTATTTGCAGCATCAGGGTTCAAATTTTGTAGATAGATTTGATGCCAATTCTTACTTATATATAACTAGAGCAATGGACACATTTGATTTATCTGAATCTTATAAATATGGTCTCGTAGAAGCTTTTAAAAACACTCCTTGCAGATGGCTCGTAGTTTCATTTACTAGTGATTGGCTTTTTCCTACTTCAGAAAGTAAAGATATTGTTAAGGCCTTAAATGCAAATGCAGCTGATGTAAGTTTTGTTGAAATTTCTTCAGAAAGCGGACATGATAGCTTTCTATTAAATGTTCCTAGGTTTCACAGTATATTGAAAGGCTTTCTTGACGGAGCAGCGCGTCATAAAAAATTTGGATAATAAGATGCCTGAAAATAAACTAAACAGATTAGACCACGATATAATATGTGATTTTGTAAAGCCAAATGCTAGAGTTCTTGATATCGGTTGCGGAAAAGGTGATTTGTTAAAACTTTTAACTAAGAAAAAAAGTGTAGATGGAAGAGGAATAGAAATAGACCCAAACGGTGTAGAAGCTTGTCTGGCTAATGGTTTATCAGTAATGGAAGGAGATGCTAATAATGATTTATATGATTTCCCTGATAATTCATTTGATTACGTTATTTTAAGCCAAACATTACAGGCTATTTATAAACCCCATATAGTTTTAAAACAGATGCTTAGATTAGGAAAATATGCAATAATATCTTTTCCTAACCTTGGTCATTGGAAGTGTAGATTCTTTACTTTACTAACAGGTAGAATGCCCACCTCACCCTACCTTAATGAAAATTGGTATGATACTCCAAATATCAGGTTGTGTACTTTCAAAGATTTTATAGATTTATCTAAAGTTTCTGATTTTAAAATTGCCAAAAATATATCTCTGATGGGATCAGGTAAAATTTTACCTTTTAATAATTTTTCCAATTCGTATAGCAATCTCTTTGCTTATAACGCATTATTTCTTATAGCAAGAAAGAGCGATTAGCTTTTTATTTCAACAAAAAATCATCTACAGGTATTTGATAAGCATTTGCTAGAGAATTTGTTTGAGATGCCATACTAACAACTTCTAACAATTCTAACATCATTTCTTCAGTAACGCCTTTTTCACGTGCTGCATGTGAGTGTGAATGTACGCAGTATTCACAACTATTAGCTATAGACACTGCAATATATATCAATTCCTTAGTTGGTGCATCTAATGCACCAGATTTCATTACTTCTTTTAGTCTGTTCCAAGTAGAATCCAATAAATCTGGATGATTACCTAATGCTTTCCAAATATTATTTACCTTATTCGTATTTCTTCTTTTCATTATATCGTCATAAATTTTTTTTACACGATCAGGCGCGTCATCATACTCCATCATTCTTATTGTAGACATAGTTAACTCCATAAATTTGCAATATTTTTCTTAATTTTATAATAAAGTAGAGAAAAAATTCTACTTTATAGCTCTAATACATGTTTTTAATGTATCAAATATCTCATCTATCTGTTCTTTAGAAATTATCAAGGGAGGAGATAGAACTATGCTATTTCCTGAATAACGTACAAGAACATTTTTTTCATAGCAATTCAAAAAGACTTCTTGGGCTATTTTTGGATTAGAAGATATGTTTGGATCTAATTCTATTCCAGCAACTAAACCAATAGTCCTAATATCTATGACAGCAGGTAAGCTGGAAAGATAGCTATGAGCCGCATCTGCAAAATATGCTTCCATATTTGCAGATCTTTGAAACAAATCTTCTTTTTCATAAAGGTCTAAAGTAGCTAAAGCTGCTGCACATGCTAAAGGATGACCTGAATAAGTATATCCATGGAACAATTCTATATTATTATCAGCTGTTTCCATTAATTTATCATAAATATATTTTCTAACCCCCACTGCTCCCATTGGTACAGTAGCATTAGTTATTGCTTTAGCCATGGTCATTAAGTCTGGAATAACATTAAACCTCTCCGAAGCGAATGAAGACCCTAACCTTCCAAAACCTGAAATAACCTCATCAAATATTAATAAAATACCATTTTTATCGCAAATTTCTCTTAATCTTTCTAAATATCCCAATGGAGGAGGTAAAACTCCAGTAGAACCTGCAACAGGCTCAACTATAACGGCTGCAATAGTTGAAGCGTCGTGAAGCGCTATAATGTCATTCAAAGCATCTGCCCGTTCCACACCATGCTTAGGTTGACCCTTAGAAAAAGCATTTAGTTCTGGAATATGTGTATCTGGAATATGATCTACTCCAGCTAATAAAGTTCCAAATTGTTTCCTATTTGCCACCATACCTCCTACGGAAGTACCGCCAAATCCAGCTCCATGATAACCTCTTGATCTTCCTATTAACCTTGTTCGTTGTCCTTCACCACGAGCTCTTTGATAGGCAAGAGCTATTTTAAGTGCTGTATCCACAGCTTCAGAACCAGAATTGCCAAAAAAAACATTTGATAGGTCTCCAGGCATAAGGGAGGCTAATTTATTTGACAGAAGGAACGCTTTTGGATGACCAAACATAAAAGCTGTCGCATAATCCATAGTGGCCACCTGTTTTTGAACAGCCTCTACTATACTTGATCTACAATGACCTGCATTAACTGCCCATAAACCTGCTATACCATCTAGTATTAATCTACCTTCCACATTTTTGTAATACATACCATCTGCTGAGATAAACATTCTAGGATTTTTTTTAAATTCCTGATTGTTGGTGAATGGCATCCAGTAAGATTCTAAATCATTAGGAGAATACTTCTCAAAATCTGGTATATTTTCTATATTTAATTTTTTTACTGGATCTGCCATATTCTTTCTCCGATATTCAATAAAATCAATAATAGCAAAAAAATACTATATAATAAAAGCCCTAGCACAACTTTAAGGTGAAATAAAATGAACAGTAAAGAATTTTTATCGGATCTTTTAAAAAAAAATAACAAAAATACCGCATTAGAAACTGTTTCTAATAAGTTAGTTTCATATGAAAAACTTGCAGAAAAAATTGAAAAAAATGCAACATTATTTAGAGAAGTAAATATATCTGAGAATGACACTGTAGCAATAGTCCTGGGTAATGGTCCAGATATGGCTTCTATATTTTTAAGTGTATTATATTCGGCTATAGCGGCTCCCTTAAATCCTCTTTACACAGAATCAGAGTTTAAGTTTTATATGGAAGACTTAGATGTCTGTGCAGTAATAATTGATGAAAATGATAAAGGACCCGTTAGAAAAGTTGC
>CAYMQD010000229.1:0-2668 GCA_964392475.1 uncultured Alphaproteobacteria bacterium | reverse complement strand
CAAGTAATAAAATTTTCACTGAATCAATATATAATTTTAAAATTTCTTCAGGAGATTATATAACTGTACCCAAAAAACTTAATTATATAGAGATTATTGGTGCGATAAAACATCCCGGAAGATATCCATATTTATTAAATAATACAGGCAATGAATATATTAAGTTAGCAGGAGGTTTGACAAATAATGCTACGCGAAATAAATTTTTAATAAAATTCAGTACAGGACAAAGGACTCCTTTAAATGAAAATGATTTAATAGAAAATGGTGATATTATTTTTATTGTCGAAAGATTAGAATATAATACATTGGATAGATTGAAAGATATAAGTATGATAAAAGGTGATGATGCTTCTACATTATTAGTGATTTTGAATATTTGGATTATGCAAAATTCAGTAAATTAAATGGAATAATATATTATGCAGAAAAATGAGAGTATAAATAAAGAAATATATTTAGATGATATTTTAAATTTATTTTGGAATCATAAAAAAAATATTTTTATTATAACTATAGCAATCACATTTGTAGCAATTGTTTATTCATTAGTATTAACACCTTTATATTCATCATATGTATCTATTTATCCAACAAAAAAACAAAATAAATCTAATTTTTTAGGCAATATTGAAGGTATTGCTTCAACCTTTGGAATAAATGTAGGTAACATAGATCAGAATTTATTTTACATACCTGATATCGTTGACAGCAGATTTTTAAAAAAAGCTGTTATTGAAAATAAATGGCAAACAAGGGTAAAAAACAATAAAATAAATTTGATAGAATTTTGGGAAATTGGTAGTAAAAATAAATTTAATTTATTATCAATATTTTTAAATTATTTTTTTTCATCAAAAGGTGAAAGTTTAAAATATCTTGAACAAATGGAACTTGCAATAATTAAATTAAATAAGCAAATTTCAGTTAAAGTTGAAGATTCAGGATTAATCTTGATAGAAATTTTAATGGAAGAACCAAATTTATCTGCAGATATTGCAAATTTTATTTCTGAATATATAAAAAGCTATGTTAGTGAGATCGTTTCATTTCAATCTTCAAAAAACAGAATATTTATAAATGATAGACTTAATTATTCAAAAAAAGAATTAACTAAATCAGAAAAAAAATTAACAGATTTCCGAAAAAAAAACCCGCTTGCGTTAGATACACCAGACTTGCAACTTGAGAGAGGTAGATTATTAAGAAATGTAGAAGTAAACAAACAAGTTTATATAACTTTAAGACAACAACATGAAATTGCAAAAATTGAAGAATTAAAGGAAATACCTGTAATAAATATTTTAGATAAAGGTGAACCTGCTGTAAAAAGATTTAGCCCGAAAAGAAAAAAGATTGTATTATCCTCTTTTATATTTTCAATATTCATCTCTTGCATTTATGTTATATTTAAAAAACCAAAATTTGAAATCTAATAAAATGATATAAATATCATTTTATTAGATATTCATTTTTTTTAATTTATGACAATAATTAATCAATTATCGCTTAAATATAAATCTTTATTAAATAATTTTTGGGAAAGTAAACATTTAAGCATTTTTTTAAAAAATAATTTTATAAAATTATTTTAAATGTATATAATTAATCAAATATATGTATAGTATCACCTCAATAATTATATTTATACTTTCTTATTATTTATTTAATATCGTTTCTGGAGGTTCTATGTCTTTCAGAAAAATTAATATATATTCATTTATTTTTTGGATACAATTAATAACTCTTTCATTTTTAGGTGTTAATATTGTCGCTAATGGATGGATAAGAGTTTTTAATTTTAATGATATTGTTATTAATCATGGATATTATAGTGTAATGTATTCAATGATAGCATTACCCCTATCTATGTTAATGATATCTAAATTATTAAATTTTAGTGCTAAAATAGAAATTAATAATTATTATAACTCTTCAATAAAAACCATTATATCAAAAGAAGATAGTTATGTTTTATATCCGATTATTTTATTTGCTATTTTTAGCACTATAATACTTATTTACTCATATTTTATAGTTGAGAAGCCACCTTTAATTGGATTATTGCAAGGTCTTGATAGTATAGATTTGCTAAAATTAAGAATCTCAGTTAGTAGACAATTTACGGGAATAGTCCAATTAAAAAATATTTTTGCAATTATGTTATTACCTTTTTTATCATATGTTGCATTCTCATATTTATATATTAAAAATATAAATAAAAAATATTGGAAGATTCTTTTTATAATATTATTTATAAATAGTATTTTTGTAAATTTATTTACATTAGCAAAAATTCCACTTGTAGTATATTTTTTTTCTTATTTTTTTTTATATGTATACATTAATGGGAAAATACCATTTAAATCATTATTATATGGATTTATTTTTTTGATATTTTTAGTTATTTTATCATATATTTTTATTGGTGGATATGATTTTACTAGCAAGCCATTAGATCTAGAATATGGACCAATAGCAAGAATAATTTATGTCCAAATATTAGGTATATTTGAACATTTTAAAATTTTTCCGGATAAAATTGATTTTTTAGCTGGAGCCAGTTTTCCATCGTATATATCAAATATAATTGGAGTGGAACATATTACTTCAGGAAGAGCAGTTATGCAATATATAGCACCAGAAGCAACTAAATCAGGTCTAGTTG
>CAYMQD010000228.1:0-3689 GCA_964392475.1 uncultured Alphaproteobacteria bacterium | reverse complement strand
ACTTAAGAAGAAAGTTCTAGAGGGAAAATTAGGTAAAATTAGATATATATATTCTAATAGGTTATCCCTTGGAAAGTTAAGAAAAGAAGAAGATGCACTTTGGTCATTTGCACCGCATGATATTTCAATGATATTGTCATTGGTACAATCTGAACCTATTAAAATAGATGCATTTGGCGGGTATTATTTAAGAAATGATATTGCAGATACAACTATAACTCTATTAGAGTTTTCTAGCGGAATCAAAGCTCATGTTTATGTTTCTTGGCTACATCCTTATAAAGATCAAAGATTGATAGTGGTAGGAGATAGAGCAATGGCTGCCTTTGTAGATGTAGAAGAAAGCAAAAAAAAATTGATGCTTTATAATCATAATGTGGCTTGGGATGACAATGTTCCCGTTATAGAGAAAGCGGAAGGAGAAATAATTAAATTTGATAATACTAAAGAGCCTTTAAAAGAAGAGTGTAAAAGCTATATTGACTGGTTATATAAAAATATAGTTCCACCATCAGATGTTGCTGAAGGATTAAAAGTCTTAAAAGTTTTAGATGAAGCAAAGGACCAATTGAGAAAGAATAAAAACACATGAAGGATGATTATTTTATTCATTCCACAGCCATAATAAGTGCTGATTCAAGTATTGGAAAAAATACTAAAATATGGCATTTTTGTCATATTTTTGGGAAAAGTAAAATTGGAGAAAATTGTATTTTGGGTCAGAATGTTATGGTAGGGCCAAATGTATCTATAGGTAATAGATGTAAAATCCAGAATAATGTTTCTATATATAAAGGAATTGTTATAGATGATGACGTGTTTTGTGGGCCGTCGTGCGTATTTACCAACGTAAGAACTCCTAGATCTTTTATTGATAGAAAAGAGGAATTTAGTGATACGTTAGTGAAAAAAGGTGCTACTTTGGGAGCTAACTCAACTATTATTTGTGGGGTAACACTAGGCAAATATTCAATGATAGGAGCAGGATCAGTAGTTACAAAGGATGTAAAAAATTATTCTTTAGTAATAGGTAACCCTGCTAAACATATAGGGTGGGTTTCAAGAACGGGTGACAGACTAAATATAAACTTGAGATGCCCTCGTACAGGTGCAAAATATATAGAAAAAGACGGTAATTTGTATGAAGATAAATGAAAATTATCAAAGTAAAGTATCTATTTCTTTTATTGATTTAGCTTTACAGCAAAAACGACTTGAATCAAAAATATACGAAAAAATTAAAAATGTGTTAACTCATGGAAAGTATATTTTAGGTCCAGAGGTTGGTGAATTAGAAAAAAAATTAGGTGAATATAGCAACGCAAAGTATGTTGCTACCTGTGCAAGCGGAACAGATGCGCTTATATTGGCCTTATTAGCTTATAATATAGGAGAGGGGGATGCGGTATTATGTCCATCTTTCACTTTTCCTGCTACTGCTGAGGCTATTGTTTTAACTGGAGCAGAGCCTGTTTTTGTCGATGTAGATAAAGATACGTATAATATTTCTGTTGATAGTTTGGAACAAGTAATAGAAAAAAATAGAAATAAATTTAAAGCAATACTTGCTGTAGATTTATATGGTCTTCCAGCAGATTATAAAAGCTTAAGTAAAATTGCCAAAAAAAATGGTCTTGTTCTAATTGCCGATTCAGCTCAAAGCTTTGGTGCTGAATACTTAAATAAAAAAGTTGGCACTTTAGCAGATATTACATGTATCTCATTTTTTCCAGCCAAACCTCTAGGGTGCTATGGTGACGGTGGGGCTATACTAACTGAAGATCAAAATATTTGGGATAAAATTATAAGTTTGCGTGCACATGGAAAGGGTAAAGAAAAATATGAAATAAAATTTGTTGGTCTTAATTCTAGACTAGACACACTTCAGGCTGCAATATTACTTGCCAAATTAGAAGACTTTAATTGGGAATTATCGGAAAGAAATAGAATTGCAGAAGCATACTCTAATGCTTTAAAAGATTATGTAACTGTTCCTATCCTCCCTAAAGGGGTTCAATCTGCATGGGCTCAATATACTATTCAGCTTAAAAATAGGTCAAAAATTCAAAATTCTCTTAAAAATTTAGGAGTTCCTACTATGGTTTACTATCCTTCGCCAATGCATAGGCAACAACCTTATAAAAAATATGCAAATGCTAATTTATATAACTCAGAAGTTTTAGCAAAGGAGGTTCTCAGCTTACCTATGTACCCAGACATGGATATGCAAACCCAAGAATATATAATTACTAATTTGCATAAGGTATTATAATTTATTAATTTTACTAGTGTACTTTATATATAAGTTATCCCTAGTTATTAGGCATCATACCGTCATTTAGAGAGAGTCTATATGCTCTAATTGCTGGTATAATGCTAACAATTGAAGATATTATTATAATACTTAATAATATGGTAAGTTCACGCCCATATATAGGCGCTACTTCTATGTATATTCCAAAAGTATTATTCAAAAAAGGATATATAATAATTAAAACTATATATAATGCAATAAGCCCTAAAACAACTCCTGCTATGCTCATAAAAACTGACTCTACCATTAGAAGTCCTAGTATAGTATGAGGTGAAGCTCCTATAGAGCGTAATATTGCCATCTCTCTTCTTCTTTCATTTAAGCTAGCAAAAATAATAGCAATCATTCCTAAAAGTGCAGTAATTATTACTACGCTAGAGATAATTTGCAAAGTGGTTTCAACATACGAAATAATTCTCCACAATTCTCCGAGAGCCACACCAGGTAAAATTGCTAATAGTGGTTCTTTAGAATACTCATTGATTTCCCGCTGTAATTGGAACACTTTCATACGAGATGTAACTCCAATCAGAGCAGCTGTAATTTCTTTAGGTATAAGATCTTTTTTATCCAATTTTTGGTTTTCAGAAGAGTTATCATTTCTTCCAGGAATCTTGATTCCTGTTTCCCAATCGATATGAATTGCTTCAATTGCTTCCAAACTTACTAACACCAGTCGATCCACAGGAGTTCCTGTCTTTTTGAGAATTCCACTGATTCTAAATGGGTGATCTTCATGCCTTTGTACTGAGGCTAGTCCATGTGCAACAATTATAGGATCATTTACCTGATAATTAAGTGTTTTTGCAACGTCTGCTCCAATTACTGCATCATAAAGATCATTGAATTTATTTCCTTCTTTGAAGGTTAGGCTTTTGTTTCCTCTATATTTATAACGGGTAAAATATTCTCTAGTTGTTCCCATCACACGAAATTGGTACAAGCTATCTCCTAATGAAATAGGAACTATCCATTCTATGTCTGGATGTTTTGAAATGTTTTGAAAACTATCCCATGTAAAGTTATTGGTGGCATTTCCGATCTGGAATATAGAGTATAAAAGCAGTTGAATTTGCCCTGAGCGAGCACCTAATATAAGATCCGTATTTGTTATAGTGCTAGTAAAACTGTTTTTAGCACTAGTCCTAATTTTCTCTACACCAAGAAAGAGAAAAACTGATAAAGCAATAGATATTATCGTTAAGGTAACTGTAATTTTCCTATTTAAAAGCGAATGGTAAGCAAGGCTGGTTATTATATTCATAGTTACCTTAAGTATTTTGTTTAGTGATTTGATTAATACTTATAGTGTTATCAAATTGCTTTGATAGACGGTCATCATGACTTACCATGAGGACTGTCGATTTGATTTCTG
>CAYMQD010000227.1:0-6107 GCA_964392475.1 uncultured Alphaproteobacteria bacterium | reverse complement strand
AACATTTCATATACTGCTCTTCTTTTTAAAAAGGGAGCCAAGAGAGTTGCTCAAAAGATGGGTGAAGAGGCCGTAGAGACTGTAATAGCTTCGTTAGGAAAAAATAAAAAAGAAATTGCTGAAGAGAGTGCCGATCTTATTTATCATTTAATGGTTCTTTGGAATATTTGTGGAATAAGTCCTGAGGATGTGTATAAGGTTCTTGATAATAGGAAAACTTAAAAAATATAATATTTTGGGAAGATATATGGTAAAAAAAATATCGGATATATTTGCTGAAACATATGATAAAGAAAACATATTCGCAAAAATATTAAGTGCAGAAATAGCTTGTAAAAAAATATATGAAGACCAACATGCTCTGGCTTTCCATGATATAAATCCTCAGACACAGTTTCATGCTTTGGTAATTCCCAAGGGAAAATATGTTAGTATGGTTGATTTTCATCTTAATGCAAATGAAGCAGAAATAGTATCTTTGTTTAGGGCTGTAGGAATAGTGGCTTCTAAGTTAGGTCTGGAAGAAAATGGTTATCGTTTTTTATCTAATTGTGGAAAGAATGCTCATCAAGAGGTTCCTCATTTTCATATTCACATTTTTGGTGGACAAAACTTAGGACGTATGATTAAGCCTTCAGGCTAGCCAACATCATGATAGAAAAGATAGTATTAGAGTTTTGATTCTACGATATCCCAAAAACTTTTAGAAATATTTGTATTGTTAAATTTATCTATTTCTTGAATGCATGTTGGTGAAGTAACATTTATTTCAGTAAGTTTTCCATTAATTACATCTATACCTGCAAATAATAAACCTCTAGCTTTTAGCTCAGGTCCAATTACTTCACAAATTTCCATATCTTGTTTTGTAATGTCAGTTTTTACTGCCTTTCCACCAACATGTATGTTGGATCTAATTTCCCCACTTTTGGGGATACGATTTACAGCCCCTACAGGTTTTCCATCTAAAAGTATTATTCTCTTGTCGCCCATGGCTACATTAGGAAGAAATTCTTGTATTATTATTGGTTCTAGTGAGCCACCTAATAAAACCTCTAAAAGGGTATCAAAATTTGTACTTTTATCCTTAAAGTAAAATATTCCTGCTCCTCCATTACCATAGAGAGGTTTTATTATTATTTCTTTATGATCGGCAAGGAAATTATATATATCTGTTATATTTCTAGTTATTAAAGTTGTAGGCATTAGATTTGGAAACCTAGTAACAAAGAGTTTTTCAGGACAGTTTCTCACTTCTGCAGGATTGTTGAAAACTAATGAATCTACTTGCTCCAAAAAATAGGTGGCTGTTATATAATCCATGTTGAAAGGAGGATCTTGCCGCATTAAAATCACATCACATTCAGAAAGTTTAATAATATCTTCAGATGCTATAGTTACATGCTTATTTTTATTTTTTATAGCAGTTAAGACTTTATGTCCTCTTGCATAAATATTATTAGGCTCATAAGACAAGTATTCTGGTTCATAAACATAAATTGTATAGTTTCTTCTTTTTGCTTCTAAAATTAAGGCAAATGTGCTGTCTGTTTCGATATCAATTTGTAGTATAGGATCCATTTGGATGGCTATGGATAACGACATTATCAGATCTTTCTTTAAAGTAGCAATATTTAGTAATTCAGTATTTATACAATATAAGTTTAAAAACTTTATTATTTAAGACGTTTAGGATCAGATGTTGTTATTAAATGGACAATAACTTTACTTGCTCCAGGTATAGTTCTTGCTATGCTTACTGCATAATCTAACTCCTCCTGAGTTTTAGAAATGCCAAAAAGGTATATGGTTTTATTTTCAGTAGTTACATCATAATTAATTTCATATATTTTTTCATCAAAAAGATATTTAGCTCTTAGTTCGCTAGATATTCTTGCATCAGTAGCATAGTCTATAACTGTACCAGGAGTTCCAACTAAAAGATGATTTAAAACTTCTTTTACACCGGATGTTTTCCAAGAAATTTCAGCAACTCTCTCCCTTATTTTTTGAGAATTGACAACACCAATCAACAACACTCTTCCTTCAATAACTAGGATCTTTATAGGTGCAAAGACTTCGTCAAAATTTTCTCTGAACAGCGCTTCATTAATTATAGCTTTTATTTTTAAATCTATTGCTGCATCCTCTATGCTTCTTTCTTGTGCAGCACTGATCGCACCGCTTGTTGCTAAACCACCAACGACTACAGGTGCACATGAACAAATGTTAATAAGAATAAAGGCGATAAAGAAGTATCGAAGTTGATAGTAATGTTTACAGAATGTCATAAAAATTAGTTTACACTAAATAATAAAGTAAATAAAAGATATGAAAAATTTAAATTAATACCCTAAAAAATAAATTTATAATAAAACATATGCAGTCTAAAGATCTATAGCTAATTTATATAGTTCTTTTTTTTTAAAATCCGTAATTTTTGATACTTCAGATGCTGCTTCAGAAGCGCTCATGGGATTCATATATTTTTTTAATAGTTGCTGTGTGTTCTCTAAATTATCTTTTGGTTTATCATCTTTGTAACTTAAAAGAATCACCATTTCTCCTTTGATTGATTTCATTTTATCAAATATGTCGTCTAAATAGTTTAATGACCCAAATATTACTTGTTCGTGTAGTTTGGTGATTTCTCTAGCAATAGAAATTTCTCGTCCTCCAAATACAGATTTCATATCTACAAGAGTTTTTTGTATTCTTTTTGATGTTTCAAAACAGATAATTGTTGCTTGAGTATTGATATGCTCCGTTAATTTCTTTTTTCTAGCTGATGTTTGGGTAGGTAAAAAGCCTAAAAATATAAAAGGTATTGGAGGACAGCCAGAAATACATAATGAAGCTATAACGGAAGATGGACCAGGTATTGAAAAAATATTTATACCTATATCTAGGGCTGTCTTAACTAATTTATATCCTGGGTCTGATATAAGAGGAGTTCCTGCATCGCTAACTAATGCAACACTAGATCCAGTTAATAACTTTTGTTTTAATATTGGTAATGCTTTTGGCCCAATATGTTCGTCATATCTTATAATTTTTTTTTTATCTATTTTTATATTATGTAACTTCATAAGTCTCAAAAATACTCTAGTATCTTCACAAGCAATAATATCTACGGATTTAAGCACTTTTAAGGCACGTATAGTAATATCTAAAGAATTTCCTATAGGAGTAGCAACTACATAAAGACCATCTTGAATATTTCCTAATTTATACTTTATGTGTATATAAGAGTGTTTAGACATTTTATTTCTCCGGAGTCATAATGCATATTTATAGTCAAGAAAAGATTCCAGTTATTATTAAATATATTTTTAATATTCTTACTATAATTTTATTTTATGTTCATGTTACCGCGTGTTCTGAAAATAATTTCACTAAGTTTGATATATTTAATACTAAAGAAAAAGAAGAGGATGAAAAAGATATAAAAAATTTAGAAAGCGAAATAGACGAAGATAATTTAATTATAAGTAAAAGCACAGAAGAAGATTCCAAAGTAAGTTTTAATTTTAATAATCTATTAAAATTGCCTGTTGTTCCAGATGTTCCCAATGCTCATAAAAGTGATTCTAAATTAAAATTATCAGACTTTACTGTTATTGGAACTGAGAAAGAATTTAATAGCAAAATTCTTTCAGAAGAACTGGATACAGAATCGAGTTCAGGTATTAGTGCATATAAAAGGTCTATCGCATTTCTTATTCCTTTAACGGGTGAATATTCTAAGTTAGGGAGCGAATTACTAGATTCAGCTGAATTGGCACTATTTCAAACAGGCGAGACAAACGCTTCTTTGTTAATTAGAGATACTAAAGGTACTCCACAAGGTGCATATTCTGCTTTTCTTGATGTAGAGAGAAAAGGTGTAGAATTAATTTTAGGCCCTCTTTTTTCTAGCTCTACAAAAGCCTTGGTGAAAATAGCAAAAGAGAAGAAAATTCCTGTATTAGCATTTACTAATGATCCAGAGCTTGCTCAAAACGGAATATGGGTTTTAGGTCCTGATCCTGGGACCCAAGTTTCTAGAGCAGTGAATTATGTAATTAGCAAGGGAAAGTTGAGGTTTGGAGCATTAGTGCCAAATGATGATTATGGTAATACTATTTTAAAAGCTTTAAATAATGCTATTTATAATACAGAAGCCACCCTTGAACGAATCGAAAAATACTCGAAAGATAGTGTTTCATTAGAAAAAGCAGCAAAACAAATATCTGAGGGATTTAAAGATTTAGCAAAAGATGAAGATGATATAGAAGAAGAGCTTCTACCATTAGATGCAATAGTTATTGCTTCTGGAGGAACTGAGCTAAGAATATTATCTGCTCAGCTAGCTTATAATGGTGTTGATACTAAAAAAACTCAACTTATTGGTACGGCTTCTTGGCACAATACTTCTATTTTGGGAGAACCTTCGCTGGTAGGAGGAATATTTGCGGCCCCACCTATGGAACCCGCTAAAAAATTTTTAAAGTTTCATGCTAAAGTATATGGAAGCATACCATCTTCTCTTTCTACCTTAGTTTTTGATGCAGTAGCTTTAATAGCTTCTTTATCCAATGGTGAAGAAAAATTAAATAAAAAATTATTTAGAAGAGAAGGATTTATAGGTGTCAGGGGATTATTTCGTTTAAGAAATGATGGAAAAGTAGACAGAGGCTATGCCTTATATAAGGTTGGGACTAGTGATTTTATAACAATAGAATCAGCACCAAAAAAATTTCTATACTAAGTTAGATTAAAAGTTTAGAAATAATTGTATCAAGTATATATATTCCTGACGGACTAATTTTTATATTGTTTTTTGATAAAGTAATTAGCCCAGTTTTAACAGCTTTTTGTAAAAATACAATATCTATGACATTTAAACATTTTATACCAATTTTTTTTTCTAAAGAATCTATGTTTATTCCTTTGTTAAGTCTTAAGCCTAGAATTAAGGCTTCTTGCATAGCTTCTTTTGGACTTAGCCTTTTAGAGCGCATTGAACCATATCCTTCATTTTTTACTTTTGCTATCCATGCGTCAGGTTTTCTAATTGATTCGTATGCATAAATTTGTTTATTTATTTTGATTCTACTATGAGCACCAGGGCCAATTCCAATATAATCCCTATATTTCCATACGTTTACATTATGTTTACTCTCAGAACCTTTAATTGAATGATTAGATATTTCATATGCGTTAAAACCTTTCTCTGACAAAACTTCTCTGGTTATATTAAAAATTTTCAGTGATTTATTTTCTTTAGGAAGTGTAAATTCACCTTTTTTATATTGTGAAAAAAATGGTGTACCTTTTTCTATTGTAAGTTGATATACTGAAATATGGTCTTTTAAATATTTTGTGGCCAATATCAGTTCTGACTCCCAATCTTTTAAAGTCTGATGAGGTCTAGAAGAAATTAGATCAAACGAAAATCTAGGAAAAATAGACTTTGCAGATTCTGCAGCTTTTATAGCTTCTGATACATTATGATTTCTTCCTAAAAAAATTAGACCATCTTTTCTGAAAGATTGGATTCCTAGAGATAACCTGTTAACCCCTGCATTATAAAATTCATAAAGCTTCGATGATTCTACGCTTGTGGGATTGGCCTCTAATGTAATTTCCGAGTTTTTATCTACAGGAAAATATTTGTCAATGAATTCAATAATTTTATAACATGTATCAGGTTTCATTAAAGATGGGGTTCCGCCTCCAAAAAAAATACTGGAAGTTTTCCTTTTTCCTATTTAATTAAAGAAGTATAAAAACTCACTTTTTATACTATCTAACATCCACTTATCGCTAATATTTGAGTCGATTAAATGACTGTTAAAGTCACAATAGGGGCATTTATGTAAACACCAAGGCCAATGAACATAAATAGATATATCAGAATGTTTCATTATTTAAATTCTGCAAGTTGTAATGCTTCAAAAGCTTTTCTTCTATGACTTATGGATTGTTTTCTCTTGTTAGACATTTGGGCAAATGTTCTTTTTTCACCCATGGGAACAAATATTGGATCATAGCCAAACCCTGAGTTTCCTACAGGTGGAAATTGCAAATTCCCAGATATCTTTCCTTTGTATACTTTGCAGATA
>CAYMQD010000226.1:0-3267 GCA_964392475.1 uncultured Alphaproteobacteria bacterium | reverse complement strand
TGCTGCTGGAACTGGAAATCCTTATTTCACTACTGATACAGCAGCATCATTAAGGGCTGCTGAAATGAATTGTAATGCTATTTTTAAAGGTACGAAAGTAGATGGTGTTTATGATTCTGACCCAGATAAAAACCTTAATGCAAAAAAATATGACAAATTAACTTATGAGCAGGTTATTACTAAAAAACTTAAAATTATGGATGCTTCAGCGATAGCTCTGGCTAGAGAAAACGGTATACCAATTGTTGTTTTCTCAATACTTGATTCGGGCACATTTGTAGATGTGGCGAATGGTAAGGGCAATTACTCTATTATTGATAGGGGGGAGAGTTAAAAATGGTAAATTACAATTTTGATGATCTTAAGAAACGTATGGAAGGAGCAATAAACAATCTTAATCAGGAATTTAAAGGAATTCGATCAGGAAGAGCTAATGTTAATTTGTTGGAGCCAATTACATTAGATGCTTACGGACAATCGATGAAAATTAGAGACTTGGCAAGTGTAAGCACACCTGAACCAAGAATGTTTTTAGTACAAGTTTGGGATGCAAGCTTAGTTTCTAATGTTGAAAAAGCTATTAGAGAAAGTGATCTAGGGTTAAATCCAAATTTGGAAGGTCAGGTGATCAGAATACAATTGCCTGACTTAACATCGGAAAGAAGAGCTGAACTTGCGAAGACAGCTCAAAAATATGCAGAGCAAGCTAAGGTTTCTATAAGGAATATTCGTCAAGATGGTATGAATACTCTTAAGAGGGATGGAAAAAATAATGACGTTTCAGAAGATTTAATTAGAGAAAACTCTGACAAGATTCAAACAATTACAGATGAATATATATCCAAAATTTCTGAAATGGCTGATATTAAAGAAAAAGAAATAACAAAAGTATAAATATGCCTATTCCTATGTCACCGCCATCAAGTGAAAACATTGAAGTGCCGCGTCATATTGGGATTTTAATGGATGGTAATGGTAGGTGGGCTAAAGCAAAGGGTCTGCCAAGAATATCTGGTCACCGTCAAGGTGTTGCAGCAGTAAGAGAAATTGTGGAAACAGCAATAGAGATAGGTGTCAAACATCTTACTTTGTATGCTTTTTCATCTGAAAACTGGAAAAGACCAGCGAATGAAATACGAGAATTAATGAGTCTTTTGAAATATTATTTAGGAAATGAGACTAAAGCTTTGGTTGATGCAGGGGTAAGATTAAAAACATTAGGTAATTTAGATTCTTTAGATTCTGAGATTGTGAAAGAAATAAAAAATATTGTTAAATTAACTTCTAAAAATTCTAAAATTAATCTTATAGTCGCTATTAATTATGGAGGAAGGCAGGAAATAACTTCTGCTGTTCGGTTAATAGCTGAGCTAGCTGTGAAAGGTGCTATTAAACCTAGTGAGATAAATGAAGAGTCAATTGCTGCTCATCTTGGTACGAGCAATATACCTGACCCAGATTTAATTATAAGAACTAGTGGGGAACATAGGTTAAGTAATTTTTTACTTTGGCAATCAGCATATAGTGAGTTAGTTTTTTTGCCAAAGCTATGGCCTGATTTTACTAGAAAAGATCTTCTGGAAGCAGTAAAAGAATATTATAGAAGAGATAGACGTTTTGGTGGAATTGATAACTAACTTATTTAAGACAGAATTATCACAAAGAATCATTTCAGCTTTAATTCTTATTCCTTTAGCTGTTGTAATTACTAAACAAGGGGGTGGCATATTTTTATCTACGATATACATCATAACTTTATTGTTAGCATTTGAATGGGTTAATATGGTTTATTCCGAAAGAAAGTTTTTTTTGTATATTATATATCTTTTATTTTTCAGCTTTATATTTGTATTATTAAATTCACTTTTTATTAATTGGAATTATGTAACTTTAACAAGTTTATTACTAAGTTTTATTTCATTTATATATATAATTTCTAAAGGAAAATGGTTATCATTCGGTGTTTTTTATATTGGATTACCGATGGTATCTATAATTTATTTAAGATTATTTCATGACTTAGGTAAATTAATTTTACTTTGGATATTTTGTGTAGTTTGGGTGACAGATGTTTTTTCTTATTTTGGTTGTAAGTACTTCAATGGTACTCTAATTAGTCAGAAAATAAGCCCTCAAAAGACTTGGTCTGGTTTTTTTTCAGGAATATTAGCTGCAAGTCTAATAGGATTTGTTTTGGCAATGTTCTTGGAATTAAAGCCAGTTTACGGATATTTTTTAGGTTTTGTATGTGCTGTTTTTGTTCAATTAGGTGATTTATTTGAAAGTTGGATAAAACGTTGTCATTCTGTCAAAGATTCTTCTAAACTATTACCAGGTCACGGTGGAGTTCTAGATAGACTAGATGGTTTCCTTTTTGCTGTTACTATAATAACTATAATTTCTTTTTATGAGTATTATTGAATAATGAAATCAGTAAGCGTCCTTGGTTCAACTGGTTCTATAGGTTGTAACACATTAGATGTTATAGCATCTAATAAAGAGATGTATTGTATTAATGCTCTTACAGCTAAATGTAATTATAAAAGATTGGCTAAGCAGGCAATTGAACATAAGGCTTTGTTTGTCGCTATTGCTGACTCTAAATATTACAAGGATTTAAAAGCACTACTATCAGGAAAAAAAATTGAAGTGGCCGCCGGTAAGGAAGGCCTAATAGAAGCATCAAATATCTATTCAGATATAGTAGTACCAGCTATAGTTGGTTTTGCAGGATTAGAACCTACCTATCATTCAATTAAAAACGGAAATCGTATTGCTATAGCAAATAAAGAAACACTGGTTTGTGCAGGAGAATTAGTTTTACAAGCTGCAAAGAAAAATGGTTCTGAATTAATACCTATTGATTCTGAACATAATGCAATATTTCAAATTTTTGATTTTCAAAGACCTTTATCTATTAAGAAAATTATACT
This sequence comes from uncultured Alphaproteobacteria bacterium, assembly GCA_964392475.1. Classification (GTDB taxonomy): domain Bacteria; phylum Pseudomonadota; class Alphaproteobacteria; order TMED109; family TMED109; genus CAYMQD01. Next base: position 334 of record CAYMQD010000226.1, on the reverse strand, counting down.
TACCGCTTCTGGAGGCCCTTTTCTTAACTACAAATTAACTGATTTATCTACAATTACCCCAAAAGAAGCAATTAAACATCCTAACTGGAAGATGGGAGATAAAATATCAATTGATTCGGCAACAATGATGAATAAGGGGTTGGAAATTATTGAAGCATCTCTATTTTTTTCTCTAGAGTCTAAATATATAGAAGTTTTAATTCACCCTCAATCTACTATTCATGGAATGGTTGAGTATATAGATGGAAATGTTTTGTCAGCAATGGGAATACCTGATATGCGGTCTTCTATATCTGCTGCACTTTCTTGGCCAGAAAGAACAGAAATTAACTTT
>CAYMQD010000225.1:0-4336 GCA_964392475.1 uncultured Alphaproteobacteria bacterium | reverse complement strand
ATTTTAAGCGGTGATGTATCCTCCATGGAAGAAAAATGAGTAGTAAATTTCTTTTAGCTATTGATGTCGGAAATACAAATACAGTCTTTGCAGTCCTTGAAGATAAAGACATAATTTGTTCCTGGCGTATTTCTACTAAAGTATCAAGGACTGGAGATGAGTATGATTCTTTCATTAATAATATGTTTAAAAGGGACAATATAGCAATAGAGAAAATTTTTGATGTTATAGTTAGTACTGTTGTTCCTGATGTAATTTTTGAATTAAAAAATTTTTGTTTTAAACTATTCAATTTACGCCCCAAAGTTATTGGTGAACAAAACTGTATTATTAACGTAAAGACTGATTTATTGAATAAGGAAGAAGTTGGAACAGATAGATTACTTAATGCACTCGCTGTATGGAAAAAGTATAAGGGTGCAAATATTGTAGTAGATTTTGGTACAGCTACCACTTTTGATGTGGTTTCTAATGATGGGGTATATTTAGGCGGCGTAATAGCTCCAGGAATTGACTTGTCAATTACAGCATTATATAGAGCCGCAGCTAAGCTTCCTAAAATTGCTATTACTACTCCAGAAGTTGTAGTTGGAAAAAATACAGAAAGCGCTATGCATTCTGGAATATATTGGGGTTATACTGGGTTAATTGAAGGAATAATTTCGCGAATATTGATTGAACAAAAAGAAAAAATGAAGGTGATTGCTACAGGGGGTCTTGCACCATTATTTGCATCAGCTACAAGTGTGATTGATATAGTTGACGAAAATTTAATATTTTACGGCTTATACGTAGCTCATAAACAAATTATGGAGGATTCTAATTGAAAGCTTTACCTGTCCCTAAAAAAGATGATTTGTTTTTTTTACCACTAGGAGGTACAGGTGAAATAGGAATGAATCTAAATCTATATGGGTATGAAGGTAAATGGTTAATTGTTGATTGCGGAGTAACCTTTCGAGATGAAAACATACCTGGTGTAGACATAATTATGCCTGACATACATGCTCTTAAAGGTCATGAAGATAAAATATCAGGTATATTACTTACACATGCACATGAGGATCATTTTGGCGCTGTACATTATTTATGGCGTTTTCTAAAATGTCCAATTTATGCAACACCATTTACGGCATATTTATTAAGAAATAGGCTGTCAGAATTTAATTTGGACCAAGAAGCAGAGATAATTGAAATATCTTTATCTGGTTCTTATGAGATTGGGCCATTTAAGATAGAATTAGTAAATATAACCCATTCTATATTAGAACCAAACGCAGTAATTATCACTACTGAGATTGGAAAAATTCTACACACTGGAGATTGGAAAATTGACGAATCTCCGGTAATAGGAGAATTAACTAATGAGAAAAGATTGAAGAAACTTGGAAAAGAGAAAGTTTTAGCTATAGTATGCGACTCCACAAACTCAATTATCGAAGGAAGTTCGGGTTCAGAATCAAGTATTATATCTGGATTAAAAGATTCTATTTCATCCTGTAAAGGACGTGTATATGTAACAACCTTTGCTTCTAATGTTGGGAGACTGAAGACTATCACTGACCTAGCATACGAAACCGGTCGAAAAGTTGCTTTGTTAGGTCGGTCTATGTGGAAAATGACTGAAGCTGCTAGAAGTGTAGGATACTTAAATGAATATCCTTCTTTTTTAAATGAAAAACAGATCAAATCAGTAGATCCGGAAAAGACACTCATAATATGCACCGGTTCTCAGGGAGAACCGAGGGCAGGATTGTCAAGATTAGTAAGTGGAAAGCACCCTGCTGTAAAGTTATCTTCATATGATAGAGTCATATTTTCATCAAGAATAATTCCTGGAAACGAAAGAGCTATTTTCTCAATGATTAATAAACTTACAGATTTAGGAGTTGAAGTAGTGACACCTACTAATTCGAATATACATGTTTCTGGGCATCCTGCACGAGAAGAATTAAGAAAAATGTACGACTGGGTAAAGCCTAAAATAGCAATTCCTGTACATGGTGAAGCAAGACATTTGCTTGCTCATGCAAAATTAGCAAAAGAAATAGGTGTTCCAGAAATTATAGAAGCTAGGAATGGAACATTGGTAAAATTATCTAGGAAATTTTCAGGAATAGTAGAAAAAATATATACAGGAAGGCTTGCTTATGATGGTATAGATGTTGTTCCTATAGATTCGGACTTTTTTAAAATACGAAAAAAAATTTCATATAACGGTATTGTATCTGTATCACTAATTATAAGTAACCAAGGAAAACTTTTAACTTGCCCACGAGTTTTAAGTTTAGGTGTTGTATCTGATGTTAAGGGTGACTTTCCAGAAGAAAGAGTTGCTTTGGAAATTAAAGAAATTTTTGAGGCTAATATAAAGATTGAAAATAAAAATATTCTAACTTCTATGATCACAAAAAAAGTTAAAAGTTTTTTTAGTATAGAATATTCTAAGTACCCGCATGTGATAGTTGATTTATTAAATGTTTAATGGAGGTTAAGTATGATTGGCCGATTAAACCATGTAGCAATTGCAGTTCCAAACATTATAAGTGCTGCAAAAATATATACGAGTTTATTAGGAGCAAATACGTCCGAGGTAATTGATCTAGAGGATCATGGAGTTAGAACTGTATTTATAAATCTAAATAATACTAAGATTGAGCTAATTGAGCCAATAAATAAAGAATCTCCAATTACTGGCTTTTTAAATATAAGACCTGACGGAGGGATGCATCATATTTGTTATGAAGTAAGAGATATATATCAAGCTTGCGAGCAATTAAAAGCTAAAGGTGCACGTATACTAGGAACACAAAAACCTACAATAGGAGCACATGGAAAACCCGTTATCTTTTTACATCCTAAAGATTTTAATGGAACTCTAATTGAATTGGAGGAAATATAAAGTTATGCTTGAATTTTTTATTATTTTTATATTGGTTTGGTGGATTATATTTTTTATAGTCCTGCCATTTAAAAATTCTCCTCCTAAGATCACAATACCGGGTCATGCTAAAAGTGCTCCTCATAACCCGAGAATTTTTTTAAAGATTTTTATTACTTCGGCTATTGCAATACTTGCTTCTTTAACCATTAAATTTACATTAGATCTAAATGAGGGTTTTATTCGTAATTTTTTTCTTAACAATTAAAAATCTGATAAAATATAAATATTATGCGCTTAACAAATTATTTTATTAACACTTTAAAAGAAGATCCTGTAGAAGCACAAATTATATCTCATCGACTAATGCTTCGTTCTGGAATGGTTAGACAATCGAGCTCTGGAATTTATAGCTGGTTACCCATAGGGTTAAAAGTTCTAAAGAAAATAGAAAATATTATCCGTTCTGAACAAGAAGCAACAGGTGCGATAGAGATTCTTATGCCTACTATTCAACCTGCAGATATATGGACTGATTCTGGAAGATATAAAGACTATGGGAAAGAGATGCTTCGTATTAAAGATAGGCATAATAGAGAAATGCTGTATGGTCCTACTAACGAAGAATTAATAACTAAATTGTTCTCTTCTGAAGTTAACTCATATAAAGAATTACCAAAAAACTTATTTCAGATCCAGTGGAAATTTAGAGATGAGTTAAGGCCTCGTTTTGGTGTAATGCGAGGCAGAGAGTTTCTAATGAAAGATGCCTATTCTTTTGACCTTGATGAAAAGTTAGCACGTATATCGTATAATAAAATGTTTATTTCTTATTTAAGAACATTTGATAAAATGGGTCTTAATGCTATTCCTATGCAGGCAGAAGCTGGCCCAATAGGGGGTGATATGAGTCATGAATTTCTGATTTTAGCTTCTACAGGTGAGTCTAAAGTTTATTGTCATAACTCATATTTCAGTATGGATATACCAAAGGCAAATTATTATGATGCAGATTATTTACAAAATGAGGTTAATAAATGGACGTCGGAATATGCTGCTACTGATGAAAAGCATAATCATACTGTTTTCGAAAAGGAAGTTCCAAAATCCTGTAGAATAAATAGTAATGGCATAGAGGTAGGCCATATTTTTTTCTTTGGAACAAAATATTCAGAAAAATTAGAAGCATTTGTAAGTGACTCTAATGGCAAAAATATTCCGGTTCAAATGGGTTCTTACGGTATTGGAGTAAGCAGACTTGTAGGAGCTATTATTGAGTCTAATCACGATGAAAAAGGAATAATCTGGCCTACTGAAGTAGCTCCTTTTTATATAGGGCTTATAAATCTGAACTTGGACAATAAAGACTGTAAAGATATTTCAGAAAAACTATATAATGATTTAGAAGCGAGAGGGATAGAAGTTTTATATGATGATAGATATCTAAGACCTGGT
>CAYMQD010000224.1:0-2800 GCA_964392475.1 uncultured Alphaproteobacteria bacterium | reverse complement strand
AGGGCTTCCATGGAAATTTTCTAAATCTAATTGTGTGCCAGATAATCATCTAGCTACAAGAGGGATGGATAATACAAAAATATTATTGGATATGGGTTATAACGACGAAGATATAAGGTTTTTTCTTAAAAAAAATGTAATTGCAGAGGGTATATATTAAACTGTAATTATTATTTCTATAAGCTTGATTTTAATAAGTTTGCGAATTTGGTTATTGATAATAAGTTGGTAATTATATAAAAATAGATGTTTGAAATATTTTGAGGAATCATAATGATAAAAGTTGGTGAAGAACTTCCTGATATAGAGCTTAAAGTTATTAGAAAAGGTGAAATAAAGGATATGAAGCTTAGTATGGTTTTTGCCGATCATTCTATGTTGCATCCAAGAAATAAGAAAGTAGTATTGTTTTCTGTTCCAGGAGCTTTCACACCTACGTGTTCAGCAAAGCACCTTCCTGGATTTTTAGCTAATGCATCTACCTTTAGAAATAAAAAAGTTGATGAGATCGTTTGTCTTGCAGTAAATGACCCATTTGTAATGCAAGCATGGGGACAGGCAAATAGAGCTCTTGATGATATAACATTTATAGCAGATGGAAATGCAAAGCTATCATCATCTTTAGGGCTTACTTTTGATGGATCTATGTATTCTTTAGGAGTAAGAGGGCAGAGATTTGCTATGATACTTGAAGGAATAAAGGTTCAACACCTCTTTATAGAAGAACCAGGTGCTTTTGATGTTTCAAGAGCAGAGAATGTTATTAAGAAATTATAAATATAAGACATATTATGCTTACATATCCTAATTATAAAATTATAGCAGATAATAGAAAAGATGGTTCTGTAATTTTAAAGTCAGATTTTGAACTAGGTGATATTGAAAAAAACTATGGAAGTAAATTTCTAAAAGTAGCTGAAAATAATCCAGATAATATATGGTTAGCAGAACGTAAAGATGAGATATGGGAAAAAATTAGTTATGGAGAAGCGTTACGTTATATAAAATCAATAGCTAGAACATTACTAGATTTAGGATTAAATCAAGAAAAAGGAGTTATGATTCTATCAGGTAATAGTATTAAACATGCTTTACTAAGTGTTGCTTCAATTTGTGCCGGTATACCTGTATCTCCTATCTCTGTAGCTTATTCAGCTATGAGCAAAGATTTTTCAAAATTAAAGCATTGTTATGATTTGGTTCAACCCGGCTTGGTCTTTGCTGAAAATGAGCAAATGTTTGAAACTGCGCTAAAATTTTTGCGTTTAAAAAACTCAAATATTTTACTTTCAAAAACATCAAAGAAATTTAATGGTAGTTTTTCTTATTCTAATCTAATAAAGAATAAATTTGATGATAGTATTGTGGATATTATGAAATCCATAAAACCAGAAGCCACTGCTAAATATTTATTTACATCTGGATCTACAGGTATGCCGAAGGCAGTTATTAATACGCATAAGATGTTATGTACTAATATTCATCAAGCAAATCATATACTTCCAAAGGAAACCTTAGATGATAATAAGGTTTTTGTAGACTGGCTTCCTTGGAATCATACTATGGGAGGGAATCATATTTTTAATATGGTATTATGGTTTGGAGGAACTTTATATATCGATAAAGGAAAACCTGTTCCAGGTTTATTTGATGAAACGATAAAAAATCTTAAAGAAATTTCTCCTACTTCATATGTGAGTGTTCCTGCAGGTTTAGCGATGTTATGGAATCATCTCAAAACAGATGAAGATTTACGAAATAAATTCTTTAAGAATCTCAGATCTATTCATTTTGGTGGTGCCTCTTTACCCCCAGAAGTATGGTTTGGCTTAAGAGACTTAGCTAAAGAGACTTATGGTAAAGAGATATATCTAGCATGTGGTTGGGGTTCTACAGAAACGGCACCGGTTGCAACAACCACATATTTTCATCTGGATAAACCTGGAAATATAGGCCTTCCGATACCAGGCGTAGAAATAAAATTAGTTCCTAATGGAAAAAAAATGGAACTAAGAGTAAAAGGACCAAATGTAACTCCTGGTTATTTTAAAAGACCTGATCTAACTAAAAAAGCTTTTGATGAAGAAGGATTTTATTTAATTGGAGATGCAGGCAAATTTATTGATGAGGGTGATTATAGCAAAGGTATTGATTTTGACGGAAGGGTAGTAGAAAATTTTAAGCTTTTATCAGGTACTTGGGTAGATGTAGGCACACTAAGGCTTAAAGTTGTTGATACTTGTAGTCCTTTTTTACAAGATTTAGTCATAGCTGGACATGATAAAGATTACTTAGGTATTTTAGCTTGGGTTAATACAGTGGCTTGTAAGAATTTTATTGGAAATACTAATGATACCCTTATAGATATAATTAAAAATAAAAGCCTAATTAGAACAATTTCTGAAAAAATACTCATTCATAATAAACAAAATCCTGGTTCAAGCACCAGAATAAGGAAAATTATTCTACTAGATAGTCCACCAAGTCTAGATGATAATGAAATCACAGATAAGGGGTATATTAATCAGTCTGCTACTCTTCATGCTAGGGCTCAATTAGTTGAAAAATTATATGATTCTGAAGTAACTGAGGAAGTTATTTTCTTAAATTAAAAAATTCTTATAGTGTGCAAATATTATTATTATTAAATAACTTTATTTGATATCTCTATAAGATTATGGTCCGGATCGCGTATATATATTGAATAGAGAGGGCTTGTAGCTCCTATTTGTATTACAGGTCCGTATACAACTTTAATAGAATTTTTTTTGAATTGCTTTTGCCAATCTTTAATGGGTTT
>CAYMQD010000223.1:0-7878 GCA_964392475.1 uncultured Alphaproteobacteria bacterium | reverse complement strand
GAAGTTATAACCGGTTCAAATCCTGATTTAATAGTACCCGAAGTAGAAGCTATTAGAACAGAGATATTGTTAGAACTTGGACAAAAAGGTTTCAATGTTGTTCCTTCTGCCAGAGCAGCTCATCTAACAATGAATAGGGATCGAATAAGAGAACGAGCAAAACAACTATCGATAAAAACAGCTGATATTGATTATGCAGAATCTAAAGAAGAGCTTAAAAATATTGCCCAAAAAATTGGCTATCCTGTAGTAGTAAAACCAGTAATGTCCTCATCAGGGAAGGGTCAATCAATAATCCATAGCCCAAATGAAAGCGATCAAGCTTGGCTATATGCCACTCAAAACATGCGGGGCGACAGACCACGTATAATAGTTGAAGAATATATAAATTTTGATATAGAAATTACATTATTAAGTATTTTACAGAAAAATAATAAAATAATATTTTGTGAACCAATTGGTCATAAACAAGAAAGAGGAGACTATCTAGAAAGCTGGCAACCACAAATTTTAAGTACAAAAGCACTAAAATCAGCCAAAGATATGGCTTCAAAAATTATTACTGACTTGGGTGGAGCGGGCCTTTTCGGAGTAGAGTTTTTTATTGTTGGTGATAATGCCATTTTTAGCGAACTTAGCCCAAGACCGCATGACACTGGAATGGTAACCATGTATACTCAGAATTTAAATGAGTTTGAACTCCATGTAAGAGCTATTATTGGATTACCTATACCTAATATAGAATTAATTAGACCTGGAGCAAGTTACGCAATTTTAGCTGAAGCTCACATGCCTATTGAAAAAGAATATATTATTGAAGGTGTAAAAGATGTATTGGCTGAACAAAACTTAGAAATCAGAATTTTTGGCAAGCCAACGGTGAGGCCTTTTAGACGCATGGGGGTTATCTTAGGACCCAATAGAGAGAAAACAGGAAAGGCTATTAAAAAGATTAAAATCATTAATCGCTAGCATAAAAACGTTATAGTTAGGAGATATTTATGAATTATTGGCTCTTTAAATCAGAACCTGGCGCCTGGTCCTGGGAAAATCAACTAGCCAAAGGAGAGCAAGGTGAAGATTGGGATGGAGTAAGAAATTTTCAAGCTGCTAATAATATGAAGCAGATGAAAATAGGAGACTTAGGTTTTTTTTACCACTCAGTTACAGAAAAACAAATTGTAGGTATAGTAGATATTATAGAAGAATATAAGCCAGATCACACAGATTTATCTGGAAGATTTGGAATGGTAAAAGTTAGAGCACTACAAACACTAAATAACCCTGTTTCTTTAGCCGATATAAAAACAAACAAAAACCTATCTGACCTTGCTCTAATTAGACAATCTAGACTTTCTGTAGTGCCTTTATCTGAGAGACATTGGAAAATAATCTGTCAAATGGCAAAAATGGAAAGGTAAGTTCTATGCATTTTGTTTGTTTTCTTGAAAATATACCAGATGAAAAAGCTTCATCATTTAAGTTTTCTACAAAAAAACATGACCCAGGAATAATTATTGTTAGAAGAGGAAACAACGCTCATGCTTTTATAAATAATTGTCCTCATGCAAATTTGCCTCTAGATTTATTTGAAGGAAAAGTTCTTGCCCGTGATGGTTATAACTTATTATGTGCCAATCACGCGGCACTTTTTAACCCAGAAACAGGTGCATGTATATCTGGCCCTTGTATAGGAAAAAAACTTTTGATGAAAAAAATTAAAATAGAAGAGGGAAAAATATTAACGACTTAATATTAACTTTAATTTTTTTGTAATGTATTATCAAAGTATATTTTTTAAAATAAGAGGTACCAAATGTCTCAAAAAATCTATCCAGTGCCTGATAAAATCGCCTCGAACGCTTTAATAAATAAAAATAAATATATTGAGATGTATGAAAGGTCTATAAAGAACCCAGAGGTTTTTTGGGAAGAGCAGGCAAATAATATTGAATGGCTAAAACCCTTTACAAGAATAATGGATGTATCTTTTTCCAAGAAAGACCATCATATAAAATGGTTTTATGATGGCACTCTAAATGCTTCGGCAAATTGTATCGATAGACATCTAGAATATAAGGCAGAAAATATTGCCATAATTTGGGAGGGTGATGACCCAAATGAACAAAAATTCATTACATATAGGGAATTACATGATGAAGTTTGTTTGATGTCAAATATTCTTAAGTCTAAAGGAATAAAAAAAGGAGACCGAGTAACTATATATATGCCTATGATACCTGAAGCAGCTTATGCCATGTTAGCTTGCGCCAGAATTGGGGCAATTCATTCTGTAGTATTTGGGGGGTTTTCTCCAGACGCTCTTGCCGATCGAATCTTAGATTGTGATTCCACTTGTATTATCACTGCTGATGAGGGCTTAAGAGGGGGCAAAACAATCCCTTTAAAATCTAATGTGGATAAAGCTTTAAAAAGATGTCCTTTAGTAAATGTAGTATTAATAATAAAAAGAACAGGAGGAGAGATAAAAATAAATCCTAATACAGACATTTGGTGGCATGAAGAAAAATCAAAAGTGTCAAATATATGTGATGTAGTTGAAATGGGTTCTGAAGATCCTCTTTTTATACTTTACACTTCTGGGTCTACTGGAAAACCAAAAGGAGTATTACATACAACGGGGGGTTATTTAGTTTATGCTTCAGTAACGCATAAATATGTTTTTGATTATAAGGAAGGTGAGATTTATTGGTGTACGGCTGATGTAGGATGGGTAACTGGGCATAGTTACATAGTCTATGGACCACTTGCTAATGGTAGTACTACACTAATGTTTGAAGGTGTACCCAACTATCCTTCCTCTTCAAGATTCTGGGAAGTCTGTGATAAACACAAAGTAAATATATTTTATACGGCTCCTACTGCAATTAGGGCATTAATGAGGGAAGGAGAAGAACCTGTAATCAAAAGCAGTCTTAAGAGTCTAAGAATTTTAGGCAGTGTAGGAGAACCAATAAATCCTGAAGCTTGGTCATGGTATTACGAAGTAGTAGGAAAAAATAAATGCCCTATAGTTGATACATGGTGGCAGACAGAAACAGGCGGTATACTTATATCTCCACTTCCTGGCGCAACACCATTAAAACCTGGATCTGCATCTCTACCTTTCTTTGGAATAGAACCCGCAATACTTAATGAAAAAGGAGAAGAACTTGAAGGATCTGCAGAAGGGAGTTTAGTTCTAAAGAAAAGCTGGCCTGGGCAAATGCGTACAGTCTATAAAGACCCTGACCGTTTTATAGATACTTATTTCTCTACATTTGAAAACTATTATTTTACTGGTGATGGAGCAAGAAGAGATAGCGATGGATATTTCTGGATTACAGGTAGAGTTGATGATGTTATAAACGTCTCAGGACATAGATTAGGAACAGCAGAAGTAGAAAGTGCACTAGTAGCTCATAAATCCGTAGCTGAAGCAGCAGTTGTTGGTTATCCTCACGAAATAAAAGGACAAGGAATTTATGCCTATGTAACAGTTACGCTAAATACTGTAATGACCGAAGAATTACGTAAAGAACTTGAAAAATGGGTAAGAAAAGAAATTGGTCCTATTGCAAAACCAGATGTAATTCAATGGTCACCCAACCTTCCCAAAACACGTTCAGGAAAAATTATGCGCAGAATATTAAGAAAAATAGCAGCCAACCAATTTTCAGATTTGGGTGATACTTCCACTCTAGCTGACCCTGGTGTAGTTGAAGAGCTAATTAAGAATCGCTCTAATAATTGAATATTTTTTCTTAATCTTACCAAAATTACTGTATAGCAATATTTAGAATTATATTTATATTTGTCAGAAAAAATGTAAGAGGGACAAGTGACTAGTAATAAGTGCAGAATATTTGCTCATATGGCATTAGTAAGAATTCTTAAAGGAACAAATTTATCAAATACTCTAAATTTTATAGATAAAAAAGCCGGAAAGTATAATCTTTCGGAACGTGACCATTCTCTTATTCGTATGATTTTAATGACCAGTTTACGGCGCAGAGGTGATCTGGAATTTATACTGTCCTCTTATTTAAAAAAGCCTAAAAAAAAATTAAAAATAAATATTAAAGCCGTCCTTATAATAGGTGCTGCGCAAATAATTTTTATGAGAGTTCCTAATCACGCAGCTGTATCTACTAGCGTTGATTTGTGTAAAGGTGACATTTTATACTGGAAATCTCTCTGTAATGCCATACTTAGAAAAATTGCTGAAAACTCAGAAATCTTAATCAAAAATATTATGGATAAAAATCTAAATACACCTGATTGGCTATGGAAAAAACTTATAAGCCAATATGGTCCTAACATAGCAAAAAAGATATCAGACTCTCATTTAAACGAGCCCCCTTTAGATCTAGCCGTTAAAAATAACCCAGAATATTGGGCAAAACAATTAAATGGAATTATAATTGCTGAAAACGCTGTAAGACTATACAAATCATCGCCAATTAAACAAATAGATAGTTTTGATAAAGGGTTATGGTGGGTTCAAGATGCAGCAGCCCAATTACCTTGTCACTTTTTGGGTGAGATTGCTGGCAAAAATGTAATTGATTTATGTGCAGCTCCTGGAGGAAAAACCGCACAACTTGCTGCAGCAGGAGCAAATGTCACTGCCGTAGAAATATCTCCAGATAGAGCAGAGGAGCTTAAAAATAATCTTTTAAGATTAAAATTACTCTCGAGAGTTAATATAGTTGTTAAAAATATTTTAGACTGGAGACCAAATCATAAAGCTGATGCAGTATTACTAGATGCACCGTGCTCTTCTAGTGGAACTATCAGAAGACACCCTGATATTCCTTGGAGAAAGACTGAAGAAGACATAAAAAAACTTAGTGACATTCAAAAGAATATGTTACTGGCTGCCCTTCAAATGGCTTACCCTAACACACCTATTATATATGCTGTTTGTTCTTTATATAAAGAAGAAGGTGAAGATATTGTGGAGTTTGCATGTAAAAATGGTGCCAAACTTGATAAAATAAAAAATAATGAGCTAACATCTATTCCCGAAGCTATAACTCAAGAGGGATGGGTAAAGACATTACCATATATGCTAAAATCAAAAGGAGGAATAGATGGTTTTTTCATTGCACGATTTACCTCAACTTAGTTATAATGAGGTAATATCTAAATCAATTAATTAGAACCAGACCAAAGTGAATAGAATTATTCAAATAGCACCATCTATATTAGCAGCAGATATACTGCAACTTGGAAAAGAGGTGACTGCTGCAGAAAAGGCAGGTGCCAACTGGATACATATAGACATAATGGACGGACATTTCGTTCCAAACCTATCTTTGGGACCATCAGTCATAAAAAATATTAAAAAGATAACTAACTTACCTCTTGATGTACATCTTATGTTAGATCCTGTTGATAACTGGATAGAAATTTTTGCAGAAGCTGGAGCCGATCACATAACCATTCACATAGAAGCATCCAATAATATAAAAGCTACTTTTAATAAAATACATAGTTTAGGATTAAAAGCAGGCATATCTCTAAAACCAGAAACAAAGGCATCATCTATTATTGATGCAATAGAATTTTGTGATTTAGTTTTAGTTATGACTGTTAACCCAGGATTTGGAGGACAAAAATTTTTAGAGCCTCAATTAAAAAAAATACAATATATTAGAAACCAAATAGATAAAATTAACGCAAATATAGACTTAGTAGTAGACGGAGGCATAACATCAGAAACTGCAGCTTTAGCGATAAAAGCAGGAGCCAACGTATTAGTAGCAGGAAGCTCATTTTTTAAGGGGGGAATATCATCATACACTGCAAATCTTGCTTCTCTTATCACAGAAAAAACTTAGACAATTATGCTAGATATTTTAAAAAAATCTATATGGAGATCACCCATATATTCTGCTTGGCTTTCAAGAGGAGGCATCGAAAAACTTGTTTTTACCCCTCCCGACCCTTGGCCAGGAGAAGCCAGTTTAGGGGATGCATTATTTCAAGGTAGATATAATTTTGCAGGACAAAACTTTTATTCTCCGAAATTACCTGTGTGGCACCCTGTGGGAATGGGCGATACTTGGCTTGCAGATATGCACGGGTTTTCTTGGCTAAGACATTTTAAGGCTAGAGGGGGAGAAACAGCAAGAAGGCATGCTCGAGCCCTTATTATTAACTGGCTTAACCAGCATGGAAAATGGCAAGCATTTCCATGGCGTCCAGATATATTAGGAAGAAGAATATCAGCTTGGATGACTAATGCTGGTTTTTTAGTTGAAGATGCTGATGATGCTTTTATTTTCCATTTTAATACATATATTACAAAACAAGCACGTCATCTATCTAAAGTAACCAACTTAGCTGAACTTTCTAACTTATCTAAAAGGCTGGGATCACAAAAAGGATCTATTGCTAAAATAAATGCAATCAGAGGCCTTCTATTAACCGGTCTGTGCTTAGACGGAGGTTATCGAAGAAAAGAAAAAGCTTTGTATTTATTAAATGATGAACTATTTTCACAAATAGCTGCAGATGGAGGACATAAAAGTAGGACTCCCGCCTTGCATATGTCTGTATTAGCAGACCTAGTAACAATGAGAGATGCCTTAACTGCAGCTGGGGAACCCCCTCCCGAAATGCTAGTAGTCACTATTCGAAGGATGTCACATGCCTTAAGAATCTTTCGATCAGGTGATGGAACCTTATCAAGATTTCATGGAGGTATATCAGAAAGTAAATTTGTAGTAGATAGAGTTTTAGAATCAGCAGACGGAAGAACTAGGTCTAAGGGCCCGCTTAGATTGGAAAATACTGGATTTGAAAGATTGATTGCATCCAGAGTTATAATAATTGCAGATACTTCCCCTCCTCCTGAAGATGGCCACCATGCCACCCATTCAATAGAAATTAGTATTGGTAGAGATAGATTTATTGGAAACTGCGGACCTTCTTTCGGTAGAGACGCAGACTGGGACCGGGCTTTATCCGCCACAGCTGCACACTCAACAATAGGAATAAATAATACTAATGCTTTCTCAGGTGATGATAAAAATAGCCAAACCGAATCCCATAGATCCACTAGCGAAAGTGGGGGAGAAAGAATTGACATGGTTCATTATGGATATAAAAAAAGAATAGGAGTTACATGTAAAAGGTCAATAGAGTTATCTGATGATGGAAAAAATATTACAGGAATGGAACGTCTCGAAGGCCCTACTGACGTAAATTTTTGTTGCAGATTTCATTTGGCTCCAAGTGTACAAGCATCGTTGTCAAGAAATGGGTCTTCCGTTTTAAGTAAATTAGGTGGTCAAGGGTGGGAATTTAGCTTCGATGGGGAAGCCAAATTAGCTATTGAACCAAGCATATATATTACAGATTCAGGAGAAGAAAGACATGCCGAACAAATTACCTTATCTGGAAAAACTAAAAAAGAAATAGTCGAAATCCTTTGGGGCTTTTCTAGATCCTAAATATTTACAAATTATGTTTTTAAAATACAACCAGCAATTGATAAGCCAACACCAAAACCCATTAGCATTATATTCATCCCATCTCTATATATTCCTGCTTCTTTCGCCTGGGTAATAGCCAAAGGAATTGTCGCTGAAACAGTATTGCCTACATTCTCTATATTCACATACCATTTTTCTTTATCTATATCGAGTTTCATTCTCAATCTCTCCAGTACAACAGCACTAGCTTGATGAAAGACAAATAGATCTATATCATTTTTTCTTAAATTAGATTTTTCTAAAAGAACCTCGAATGCTTTAGGTATTTTATTTATGACAAATTTTAATACATTGGCCCCATCGTGATATAGAGAAGGTGCACCCAAATCGTCTAATTGTTCTTTTTCTATTAGAGTAAGATACTTCGCTCCAG
>CAYMQD010000222.1:0-6397 GCA_964392475.1 uncultured Alphaproteobacteria bacterium | reverse complement strand
ACAAAACAATTGTTTGAGATTGATATTGATGAATGTATACCTGATTTAAGTCAGGTTTAAAGACATATAGAAAAATGTAAAGGTAAAGTATACTGTATCGATATAATAGGTTTTTATTTAAATGTCCAACAAAACTTTAATACTTATGAAAGCTCATATACTGCACTGCTTAATAGAGAAGTTACACATATTTAAAGAAAATTTAAATTTTCTATATTTAAAAAAAAGTGTATAATCGCTCTGTTTTAATATTTAATTTTGGAGGTAGTTAGATGGAACTTAAAAATTCTGTAATGGATGACCGTCAAAGAAACTTTCGAATAAAATATAGAGAAGAGATAGATGGATGGTATAATGGGTTTTTACATATTGCAATAATATACTCTATAGGATTTTTGAGCCTGTATGTGTATATTTCTCACATGAAAAACATATATTGGTTAGAATTTTTAACAATTCCACTTACATTCTTATTATGTAATTTTTTTGAATGGCTTCTCCATAAGGAAGTAATGCACAAGCCTCGTAACTTTCCTGGCGCTAAAGCAATTTATAGTAGACATGTGCTGCAGCATCATCAATTTTTTACTGAAAAGGAAGTAAGATTCGCTAGCTCCCATGACTGGAGAGTAACTTTTTTTCCCCCCTATGCTCTAATAATCTTTACGTTTATGTCTATACCTGGTGCTTTATTACTAGGTTTTTTTGTTACCCCTAACGTTGGTTGGTTATTTATTTCTACTACTATTAGTATGTATTTGATTTATGAATTTATGCACTATTGCTGTCATATCGGTGATAATATCTTTTTAAGAAATATGCCATTTGTAAATACACTAAGAAGGCATCATGAAGCACATCATGACCAAGGTATAATGATGGAGCAAAATATGAATTTAACTTTTCCAATTGCTGATTGGTTTTTTGGAACATCTGATTTGCATAGAGGGCTATTAGGCCATCTCTTTAATGGTTACAACAATAAGCATTTAAAAAGGTTAATTATAAAATAATTTGTGGGAATGTTATTTGCCTTTAAAATATAAGATATCCTTAACAATTTTAGTGATATTATTAACTTTATCCTACTGTTGTTATGAATATTATCTAGGAAATATAACCTTATTGTATATTTCCTTTGTTATTGGTTTGATAATGCTTTTAGGGTTATGGGTATTTCCAGAAGCCAAAGGAAAACAAAAACCAAATTAAATTTTTTTAAGTTTCAGGAGGTAAAATTTCTTGGATGCAAACCTGTGTTATCAAGTTTTCTCTATTAATATCTTCTAAATGTGCTCTTTTTTGGCTATTGGTTAAACCTGAACCGATACCTTTAGTCAATACTAATACCAAAGTTTGGTCAGGCATATCAAGCCAATAGCTTCTTCTTACAAGTTTCTCATTTTGATCTCTAGCAAACGGATCATTCGGATCTAAAGAAAAATCGGGTTTATAAAATTTTGACATTAAATATTATCCTTATAAATATATTAATATTAATTAAAATTTAACTGTTTCCAAGCTTCGTATACTACTATTGATACGGCATTACTTAAATTAAGACTTCTACTTTTAGATTTCATTGGTATGAGTAAGGTTTTGTCTTGAGAAAAACTTGTAACAATTCTTTTAGGCAAGCCATTTGTTTCAGATCCAAATAACAATACATCATTATAGTTAAAATTTGCATTATCATATCTGGTTTTACCGAATTTAGTTATCACAAAAAAATTGTTTATCCCAAGTAAATCAACACACTTATTAAAACTTTCATGTACCGTAAGTTTTATATTATTTATATGATCTAGGCCTGCACGGCGCAGTGATTTATCATCTATTGAAAATCCGATCGGCTCTATAATATGGAGTTTACAGCCTGTATTAGCGCATAAGCGTAGTATATTTCCTGTATTTGGAGGTATTTGCGGTTGAAATAAAACTATATTAAACAAAATAGCATTCTTGTAGTAATTTCAAAATACACATAAAATATTCAACTTCCTGTAAAATTAGGCTCTCGTTTTTCTATAAAAGCTCTAATTCCTTCTTTGTGATCTAAAGTATTAGCAGTTTTTATTAGGTTCTCTGCTTCTAAGTCAAGTAATTCAAGAAAATTTAGCTTAGCACTTAATCTTATATTTTCTTTAATGGCTTGATTAGCAATTGGTGAACCATTTGCAATGTTTTTTAGTATTTTTTGTGATTCTTGTTCTAGGCTTTCTTTACTAAAAACCTTATTAAAGATTCCTAAATCTAAGGCTTCTGAAGCATATACACGAGCACTTGTAAACATCAGTTCTTTTGTTTTAGCCATTCCTATGATATTTACTAATAACCAAGAAATACCATAATCTCCACTTAATCCAATTTTTCCGTAACCTGTTGTAACAAAAGCTTGTTTACTGGCTATTCTAATGTCACATGAAAGGGCAAGGGATAGACCTGCGCCGGCAGCAACACCAGATAGTATTGCTACTGTAGGTTTATTAGAGTTATAAATAGCGCCTGTTAATGTCCTCTGTTTTAATTTTAATTCTGAAACAGATTTTTTAATAGAATTAGATTTTGATATTCCTCCTTGAGACATGGACTTTATATCTCCACCAGCACAAAAAGAACTTCCTTTTCCTGTTATAGCGATAACTCTCACATTATTATCCTCTTCATATACTGAAATGGTTCTTCTTAAGGCAGGTGTTAGTTCATCTGAAAGTGCATTTAGTGCTTCAGGACGATTTAGTATAATATAGCCAATATTATTCTCTATATATGCTAATAGTTGGCTAGTATCCGTTTTAATATTTTTTTTATTGATCACTATAGTTCTCTTATTTATGGTTATCTGAAAACTTAAATATAAATTTACTATAAGGATTTGAATTGTCTACTATAAAGAATCATGAAGAAACGATAGCTTCATTAAAAAAGGCTCTAGGTCAATATCCTCAAACTACATTAGGTATACAAAAAATCATCACCCTCGATGCGAAAGAGGGTAAAGCTGTTTTATGTTATAGAGCAACAAAGGAAATGTGCCATTCGGGAGGTATAGTTCAAGGTGGCTTTATTACTGGATGGCTTGATGCTGCTATGGCTTATGCATGTATGGTTTACTTAGGAAAAGATGTGTTGGTACTTTCACTTAGTATAAATATAAATTTTTTAAACTCCGCAGGACCAGGTAATGTTATTTCTGAAGGTCGGCTTGTTAGAGCAGGTAAGAGTGTAGCTTTTTTAGAAGGAGAATTGAAAGATATAAATGGTAAAATTCTTGCGCGAGGGACTCAAACAGCTAAGTTACGTAGAGATTTTAGATGATAAAACTTAAAGTTTTATATAAATTGTGTTTTTACTTCACCTATTCCATCTAGCATAATTTCTACAGTGTCTCCCTTTTGTATCCATTTTGTTTGCACTAGGCTTCCTAATAATACAAAAGAATCTTTAGGAAGTTTTTCGAAAATTATATCTTGACGTGAAAGGATCCATTTAAGCGCGTTTAATGGATTTCCTAATATATCCTTTCCATATCCACTTCCGACTAAGTTATTATTAATTTTCATGGTTCCGTATACTTTATTTAAATTAAAGTCTTTACTAATTGTAATGGGAGATCCAATAACGCATCCTGCAGAAAAGAAATCATCGGCTATCAAGATATTAGTATTAGTTTTTTCCCAATTTTCATATCTATTATCTACAATTTCAATAGCTGGAAAAATGCTTTTGATAGAGTTAAGTATATCTCTATCTCTATAAATACTTTTATTATATGGCATATCATGTTTTAAAAAGACTCCTAGTTCACACTCCACACCAACCTGAACATAATCATCAAATTTTAAAGAAGTATTTTTTTTATATACATTACTTTTATTTATTCTTCCTGCGCAAGGATTAGGTATTTTGAGATAATCTTGCATAACCTTCGTAGTACATCCTATTTTACGGCCAATCACTGCTCCGTTATTTAAACCTTTAGAATAAAAATTTTTGTGAGCATCATATTGAACTAGATATGCATCTTTTTCATTACTTAGTATCGGGAAATTATTTGATTGTGGAAGCTCTTTTTTTTCGGATCTGTAGCGTATAAGGAAATCCGTAATAGTTTTAATATGGTTGGTATTATTTTTCATCTTATTAAATTATTTTTCGATATTTTATAATTTTTTTAACTAATATATAATAATAATAGTTTGTTTTCACTTAAATATGTTTTAAATATTGAAATTAAATGCAAGATAAATTAAAAAACTTTAAACTTATAGGACTAGAAAATTCTAGATATTTAATAACTACTCCTTCACTTATTATAGACTTTGATAAGCTTGAACAGAACATAAATAAAATGGCTTCTAAAGTAAAAAATAGTGGCATTTCTATTCGCCCCCATTCCAAAACGCATAAGATGCCAAAAATTTCTAATTTACAAATTGAAGCTGGAGCGTTAGGGATTTGTGTTGCTACTAGTCATGAAGCAGAGATAATGGCAAGAAATGGGATATCTAATATTTTACTCACTACACCAGTAACTAATAAAGAAAATTTAAGAAGACTGATTCCTATTATTAACAATGGCAGTCTTACTTTAGTTATAGATGACATAAATCTTTTAGAAACCATTCAAGAAATATTTTACAAGTGCAAAAATAAAGTTAAAATTCTTATAGATATTGATATTATGTCTATTGGAAAAAGTGGAATAAGTAGAACGGGCGCTAGATCTATTCAACAAATCTTGTCTATTATTGAGGCAGTAAATAAATCAGAAATCATTGAATACAAGGGTATTGCTGCTTATGCGGGAGATTTGCAGCATATAAACTCTTACACAGAAAGGAAAACTTCCGCATATGAGCGATATTCATATTTATCAAATATTTTACATAATTTAAGTAGTCAAAATTTAAAACCTAAAATTGTTTCTGGAGGCGGAACTGGAACACATATTTTAGATATTAACAGTGAGCTGTTTACTGAGTTGCAACCTGGAAGTTATATATTTAACGATTTAGAATATGAACAAGTAGAGTTTGATGATAAAAACAAGACATTTTTTAATAGCAGCTTGTTTGTTAAATCTAGTATTATAAGTTCATTAAGTTCTGGAAATGCAATAATAGATGCAGGTATAAAAGCATTTTCTTGCGATAGTAAGTTACTTCCAAAGATTTCTAACCAGAAAATAGTAAATAGTCAGTATAAATTTTTTGGAGATGAACATGGATTGATTACTTTTGACGAAAAAGATAAACATTTTTTTTCTATTGGTAAAAATATTGAACTTAATGTTCCCCATTGTGATCCTACTGTAAACTTATACGATAGCTGTCATATAGTAAGTGAGAATACACTTATAGATATCTGGCCTGTTGAGGGAAGGGGTTACGGTAGTTAAAAACTATACTACCTTATTGTAGGCTTTGTATTACATTGGGAAGCTGTGCAAGATTATTGATTATTTTATCAACTTTTATTTTATTTAAATTTGTATTTAGATAGCCATATGAAACTAGTATTACCGGTATTCCTGCATTTTTAGCGCAATCTATATCTGTAATGCTATCACCTATCATTATTGCATTAGAGTGATCTACTCCTATATCCTGAAAGGTATATATCAAATGATTTGCTGAAGGTTTTCTCTCGGAATAAGTGTCTCCTCCAGATACATTTGAAAAATATTTTTTTATATTTAGTTTTTCTATAATAGGTATAGCCATAGACTCAGGTTTGTTAGTAACTAAAACAATGATATGATTTAGTTCCTTTAATAAATCTAATGTTTCTATACAGCCAGGGTATAGCTGGGTTTTGTTAGTCATTCTTGAGCTATATATATTTAGGAATCTTTTTCTAAGATCTGATAGGTCGTGTTTTTGTATACCTCCTGTAAGCGATAATCCTTTTTCTATCATAGCTACGGCTCCTTCACCAACTAGGCTTTTTATTGTCTGAAGTCCGAGAGGTTTTCTTCCTAATTCTGTAAGTAAAATGTCTAATGAATCTGATAAATCAGGAGCGCTATCAATTAGAGTTCCGTCTAAATCAAAAGCTAAGGGTCTATTATTAATGTTCATTCTTTTATTTATTTTTTATAACTTCTATTGCGTATTTACTTAACTTTTAATATAGACAATATATGGAAAAGAAACCATTAGCACTTATTGTTTTAGCAGCAGGTAAGGGGATGCGTATGCGTTCAGCTATACCAAAGGTATTACATAAACTTTCAGGTAAGCCAATGCTAATGCATGTCTTAGATAATTCTATTAAACTCAATGCACTTAGAACATTAGTGGTGGTTGGAAAAAATTCTGGCATGATAAAAAATGTTATACCAAATTATTGTGAAATTATAGTGCAATCTATTCAACTAGGCACGGCACATGCA